>NZ_WIWH01000055.1:0-21657 GCF_009600035.1 Pseudomonas sp. FSL R10-2964
CGGTAGTTCAGTCGGTTAGAATACCGGCCTGTCACGCCGGGGGTCGCGGGTTCGAGTCCCGTCCGCTGCGCCATATTTGCTTCAGGGCCCTTGAACTCCCTGAAGCTACAAAAAAAGCGACCCCAGGGTCGCTTTTTTTGTGCCCGGGATTTTGTACGGACCCAGCCATTGTGGGAGCGAGCCTGCTCGCGAAGATGCCGGACTTGCCGGATAACCGCGAAGCTCTTGGCGCCTTCGCGAGCAGGCTCGCTCCCACAGTGGGGTCGAATGCGGTTTCAGGCCGCGATCCACGATCAGACGCGACAAACTGCCCGCGATTATCACCACTTGATGCACAATACGCCCCGTACCGTTCTCTTCAGGATTTTCAATGCTTATGTCATTCCCCGTGCGTGCCGTGGTAGTCGCTCTCGTGCTGACTGGCCTGGCAGGTTGCTCGTCGAAGAAAACTGCCATCTATGAACATGAAAACTTCGATGACTCCGGTACGTTCTCGCGCAATTACCCGGTGACCGACAAGACAGCCTGCGAATCAGCGCGGCGCGCCTTGCTCAGCCAGGGCTATATCATCACCAGCAATGACCCGAAAATGATCAGCGGCCACAAGAGCTTCCAGCAAACCGGCGAAAGCCATCTGGAGATCAGCTTCAACATTGTGTGTGCCGACGATGGCGGTTCTGAGCATCACGCCACCATGTTTGCCAATGCGCTGCAGGACCGTTACGCCCTGAAGAAAGTCAACAACTCTGCCAGTCTGGGTGTCGGTGTGCTGGGTTCGGTGTCGATGCCGATTGGTTCAACCGATGATTCGATGGTCAAAGTCGCCAGCGAGACGGTGTCTTCGGCGCAGTTCTATGACCGTTTTTTTGGCCTGGTCGAAGTCTTCCTGCCCAAGCCCAAGGAAGTCGTGAAAGCGGTAAAGGCGCCGCAAAAAGCCAAGCCTGATCTGGGCGTGCCAGAGCCTGCGCCAGTGCCGACTGAAGTGATTGTGCCTGCACCCCAGCCGGTTATTGTGCCCGATCCAGTTGTGGCGCCTGCCAGCGAGCCTGTGCTGCTGCCCCCGGCCGCAGCCGAACCTGTTCTACCTGTGCTGGAGGCCCCGGTAACGGTACCTGCAGTGGTGGCGCCAGTCACGCCTGTGGTCGAGCCTGTGACCGAGCCTGCCATCACCCCCCTACCTGCCGCCGTAGAGCCTTCCCCCGTTCAATAACTGTGCAGTAAATCTCAAAAGCTCTGCTACGTTTAACGATGAGTATTGACAGTGCCCGCGAAGGTGTCATTTTTCCTTCATGCGGGCACTTTATGCTCAGGCATGACTTAAACAAACAGACTGAAAAGGGATGCTGTATGGACGACTATCAGGAAGAGCTGCTTGAATACCAGGCTTTTGAACTGGACCCGCTGGAACCTGCCGACGATGCGACCGAGCTTTGAGCCCGGTGCAGCATCAGGCAGTCTGGCGCTGACGCCGTCGGTATTCTCCCGGCGTCTGCGCATTCCAGCGCTTGAAGGCCCGCTGAAACGCCTCGGCTGAGGCAAACCCCAACAAATAAGCGATTTCGCCGAAGGCCAGCTCCGTATCACGGATATAGGTCATGGCGAGGTCGCGGCGTGTGTCGTTGAGAATGGCGCGAAATTGCGTGCCTTCTTCGGCCAGCTTGCGGCGCAAGGTCCAGGTCGGCAGCTTGAGGCGTGCCGCCACTTCCTCCAGGTCGGGTTCGCGACCGCCATTGAGCAAAGGCCCCAGCAGTTGCGTAATGCGCTCGCGCAGGCTGCGGGTGCGGGTCATTTGCTCCAGTTCGCGCTCACACAGTTGCAGCAGGTAGGCCCAGGTGCTGGGGCAGTGCTGCGGGTTGCGCAGGTCGAGGGTGGCGTGATTGAGGCGCAGCTGGTTGGTTTCTGCACGAAACTGCAGGGTCGAGCTGCCCAGCCCGTTGTAGCATTGGGCGTAATCCGGTTCGCTGAATTCGATATCGATCTGCTCGCAGCTCAAGGGCCGGGCTGCAACCGCGGACAGGTGCTGCAACCAGCCGGCAATGATCGAGTCCACCACAAAGCGGTTATAGGCGTTGTACGGGCTGATGGAGTAAAACCGCAGCCAGGCACCCTGGGCGTCTTCGTGCAGGCTTGACTGCCCGCGGTAGTTGGAGCCGTACAAGGGTTCGAAACGTATCAGGGTGCGGGCCGCTTCGCGCACTGTGGGTGCCTGGGCTGCGGTGACGCCGGCCAGGCCCACCTGGCCCAGACGGCTGAGTTGGCCCATACGCAGGCCCAGTGCCGGCTCGCCGGTCAGCATAATTGCGGCGTGGCCCAGGCGCATATAGCGCGGGATCGACAGGCGTGCCAGAGGCTGGGCCAGACGGGCCGGGTCAAGGCCGAACTGGTCGAGCAGGGGGGCCGGGTCGTGGCCGCAACTGCGCACGGCGTCGGCCAGGGACTGAACGAACCCGACCGATAGATCGCCCAGGCGCATCGGCAGCGGTTTCATCATTCTATAACCAGAGGTTCAGCAGTCGTGCACCGCTGCCAGGCTGGTCCGGGCTGGTCTGGCCGTTGCGGCTGATAAAGCCCTGGCCGGTGCTGTGCTTGTCCCAGAACTTGCCGCGCAAGAACACGGTGACGCCAGCGTTGGCGGTGCTGATGGGCAGGCTGCTGGTGAAGGTCAGGCGATGCCAGGCATCGCCCTCAGTGACTTCGCCGGGCTTGAGGCTGATTTCACTGGGCGTCGACACGCTTTTGTAACCGCCCCAGGGCTTGTCCCAAGTGGTTTTACCGACGATAAACGCGGGCACTGCGATCAGTTGCGCGCCTTTTTCGTTCAGCGTGCGGTAGTTCTCGGGGTACCAGCTGTCGCTGCCGATCAGGATGCCCAGGCGCCCGGCCGGGGTGTCGACCACATTCAGCTCATGATCGGGGCTGGGCTGGATATAGCTCTGTTCTTCATAGGTGGGCAGCAATTGGCGCTGCGGAGTGCCGATGGCGGCACCCTCGCGGTCAAACACCACGCTGCTGTTGTACAACGCGCCGGTGCCGACCAGCAGTTTGCCGTGTTCAATGCGCGGGTCGGGCAAGGCGATACTGCCGGCCACCAGGGTTACCCCGAACTCTTTGGCCAGGCCGCCAAACAGGGTCTGGTAATCGTCGGCCATGCTGTTGGCTTTCATGCGCAGATGAGCATCGTTGACCCGGCTTTCGCCGTCAGCGCGCAACCATGCATTGGCAAAGGCCAGCGGGTTGCTGATGGCCAGCCAGTGCATCGCTTGATTGAGGTTGGCGGCTTGATACAGCTGGCTTTTTTCACCGCGAAACATCAACCAGGAACCGATATGTTCCGGCAGTACCACTACGGTTTTGCCGTTGACCAGCCCGGCATCGCGGGCGCTGTTCAAGTAGGCCGCCAGTTTCAGATGGACCAGCGCCAGGCTTTGGTAGTCGCGGGGTGACAGGTCGGGCTCGATGCCCAGCAGGTTGCCGCGATCATTATTCACACCCTCGTTAATCGCGAGCTCGATGCGCAAGTCAGAAAGGTAGTGGCCAACATCCCGTTGCGTGGTCCACCAGGCATAACCGCCTGCAGCAGCGAAGAGGGCAATCAGTAAGGTGCAGCCAATTATTTTGCGCATATAAATAAAACAGACAGCTTTCAGCGGAATTCAATCTACAGGGTAGGCGGCGGTTGTTGGCTTGCCAAGGGGTGCTGCGCATTTGGGTTAATAATTTGTAACTTTGGGTCATTGAGTGGGGTCGGTTGAGTCTTTACTGTGCCTCAGATCAACGACGGGAGCCGCAGAGCATCCCGCGTTCCGTGATTTCGCCCGTTGTGGAGCCTACTGATGACCGCCACTCGCTACCCGCACTTGCTCGCCCCGCTGGACCTGGGTTTTACCACTTTGCGCAACCGCAGCCTGATGGGCTCGATGCACACCGGCCTGGAAGAAAAGCCCGGTGGCTTTGAACGCATGGCCGCCTACTTTGCCGAGCGTGCCCGGGGTGGCGTGGGCCTGATCGTCACGGGCGGCATTGCGCCCAACGACGAGGGTGGGGTGTACAGCGGTGCAGCCAAGCTGAGTACGGTGGAAGAGGCCGAAAAGCATGTGGTTGTGACCCGCGCAGTACACGATGCCGGCGGCAAGATCTGCCTGCAGATCCTCCACGCCGGGCGTTATGCCTACAGCCCGCGCCAGGTCGCGCCGAGTGCGATCCAGGCGCCGATCAACCCGTTCAAACCCAGGGAGCTGGATGAAGAGGGCATCGAAAAGCAGATCAGCGACTTCGTGACCTGCGCCAGGCTGGCCCAGAGTGCCGGCTATGACGGTGTCGAAATCATGGGGTCCGAGGGTTACCTGATTAACCAGTTCCTGGCGGCGCACACCAACCAGCGTACTGACCGTTGGGGTGGCTGCTACGAAAACCGCATGCGCCTGCCCGTGGAAATCGTGCGTCGCGTGCGCGAAGCCGTTGGCCCGAATTTCATCATTATCTATCGTCTGTCGATGCTCGATCTGGTGGCAGGCGGCAGCGTCTGGGAAGAGATCGTGCAACTGGCCAAGGCGGTCGAATCGGCCGGTGCGACCCTGATCAACACCGGTATTGGCTGGCATGAAGCGCGCATCCCGACCATCGCCACCAAAGTGCCCCGTGCCGCGTTCAGCAAAGTCACCGCCAAGCTGCGCGGTTCGGTGAGTGTGCCGCTGATCACCACCAACCGCATCAACACTCCGGAAATCGCCGAGCAGATCCTGGCCGAAGGCGATGCCGATATGGTGTCGATGGCGCGGCCGTTTCTGGCTGATCCGGAGTTCGTCAACAAGGCGGCTGCCGGGCGCAGTGATGAGATCAACACCTGCATCGGCTGCAACCAGGCCTGCCTGGACCACACCTTCGGCGGCAAGCTGACCAGTTGCCTGGTCAATCCCCGAGCCTGCCACGAAACCGAACTCAATTATTTGCCGACCATTGCGGTGAAAAAAATCGCCGTGGTCGGTGCCGGCCCGGCCGGTCTGTCTGCGGCTAGCGTGGCGGCTGAGCGCGGGCATGAAGTGGTGCTGTTTGACGCAGCCAGCGAGATTGGCGGGCAGTTCAATGTGGCCAAGCGCATACCGGGCAAGGAAGAGTTCTTTGAAACCCTGCGTTACTTCAAGCGCAAACTGCAAACCACCGGTGTCGAGGTGTGCCTGAACACCCGGGTGGATGTGCAGCAACTGGTCGAAGGCAAATTTGACGAAATAATCCTGGCCACCGGCATCGCACCGCGCACGCCGGCGATCCCGGGTATCGACCACCCCAAGGTTCTGAGCTATCTGGACGTGATCCTGGAGCGCAAGCCGGTGGGCGGTAAGGTTGCAGTGATTGGCGCGGGCGGGATTGGTTTTGACGTGTCGGAGTTTCTGGTGCACCAGGGGGTGTCTACCAGCCAGGACCGTGAAGCGTTCTGGAAAGAGTGGGGCATCGACACCGAGCTTGAGGCTCGCGGCGGTGTGGCCGGGATCAAGCCTCAGGTGGATGCCCCGGCGCGTCAGGTGTACTTGCTGCAACGCAAGGCGAGCAAGGTGGGTGACGGGCTGGGCAAGACCACTGGCTGGATCCATCGCGCCGGGCTGAAAAACAAGCAGGTGCAGATGCTCAACAGCGTGGAATACCTGAGCATCGACGATGCCGGTTTGCATGTGCGTATTGGCGAGGGCGAGCCGCAGGTATTGCCTGTAGACAATATTGTGATTTGCGCGGGGCAGGATCCGTTGCGTGAGTTGCAGGATGGCCTGGTTGCAGCGGGGCAGAGCGTGCATTTGATCGGCGGTGCCGATGTGGCGGCGGAACTGGATGCCAAGCGTGCGATTGATCAGGGGTCGAGATTGGCGGCGCAGCTGTAAAGCGCCCTCACCCTAACCCTCTCCCGGAGGGAGAGGGGACTGATTTGTGGCGTTGCGATAATCTGCTTTGGCCTTTAGCCCCCTCTCCCTTTGGGAGAGGGTTGGGGTGAGGGGCTTTGCTCTTAATGCACGATCTGGGCTAAAAACGCCTTGGCCCGCGGGCTTTTCGGGGCGTTGAAAAACTCCTCGGGCGGCGAGTCTTCAATCACCATGCCGCCATCCAGGAACAACACCCGCTCCGCCACCTGCCGGGCAAAACCCATTTCATGGGTCACGCACAGCATGGTCATGCCACTGCCCGCCAGGTTGACCATCACATCCAGCACTTCGCTGACCATTTCCGGGTCCAGCGCCGAAGTCGGCTCATCGAACAACATGATTTTCGGTTCCATGCACAACGCCCGGGCAATGGCCACACGTTGCTGCTGGCCGCCGGACAACTGGCTCGGGTATTTCTCAGCCTGGCTGGCAATGCCCACCTTGGTCAAAAAATGCTGGGCCAGTTCAATGGCCTTTTTACGCGACAGGCCGCGAACCGACATCGGCGCCAGGATGCAGTTGTCCAGCACGCTCATGTGCGGGAACAGGTTGAAATGCTGGAACACCATACCGATCTCACTGCGCACTTTTGCCGCTTCACGGGTTGGCAGTGCCAGGTCGGTGTCGTTGATCAGGATGCGACCCTGCTCGGCGATTTCCAGGCGGTTGATGCAGCGGATCAGCGTCGACTTGCCAGAGCCGGACGGGCCGCACAGCACAATGCGTTCACCTTCGCGCACCTTCAGGTCGATGCCCTTGAGCACGTGAAAAGCGCTGTAATATTTGTTCAGCCCGGCGATATCCACGACGACCTTGCGGGTGTCAGTGACTGGCGACACAGGATGAACGTAAGCAGGTTGTGCAAGCATGGTGTGTCTCCAGTAATCAGTGAAAACGCTCGGCGCTGTAGGGCGCAGGGTCGGTGAAAGGTTTTTCCCCGGTCATCATTTCGGCCAGCAGACGCCCGCTGACCGGGCCCAGGGTCAGGCCGTGGTGGGCATGGCCAAAGTTGAACCACAGGCCCTTGTGGCGGCTGCCAGGGCCAATCACCGGGCACATGTCCGGCAGGCACGGGCGCCGGCCCAGCCAGGGTTCGGCATCCACACGCTCACCCAGCGGGTACAGGCGTTGGGCGCGCTCCTCGCAGCGGCGCAACTGGATTTCGTTGATCGGGTCATCGCTGTCGGCAAATTCGATCCCGGTGGTCAGGCGAATACCGCCCACCATCGGTGCCAGCACATAACCGCCCACCGAATCCAGAATCGGGTGCTGCATGGTGTGGCCGTCTTTGGCCGCGTAATGCATGTGATAGCCGCGCTTGATTGCCAGGGGAATGCGATAGCCCAGCGGTTCGAAAATCGCCCGTGCTTGCGGGCCGAGGGCAATCACCACTTCGTTGCCGACGATCAGGCCCTTCTGGCTCTCGACCTGCCATTGCCCGGCCGTTGCCCGCAGGCTGGTGGCGTCACCGATGACAAAGGTGCCTCCACGCTTTACAAACAATTCGGCATAACCACGGGTCAGGCCGCCCGGGTCACTGACGGTCTTGGGATCGAGCCAATGAATGCCTCCGATCACATCGTTATGCAGGCCCGGCTCCAGGGCGTGCACCTGCTGTTCGCCCAGTACCCGGTAGTTGAGCCTGTAGTCGCTCAGGGCCGCCGCATCGCGTTGGGCCTTGTCGAAGTCGGCCTGGGTGCGATAGACCTCGATCCAGCCGCTGTCATCGATCAGCGTAGTCACCCCGGCGGGCTCGGCCAGCAAGTCGTGTTCGCTGACGCATTGTTCAATCAGCGGCAGCATGGCCCGGGTGGCCCTGGCCAGCGCCTTGGGAGCGGATTGCTGCCAGTACTTCAACAGCCACGGCCCGGCCTTGGGCAGGTGCTTGAGGCTGTAGCGCACGTCCGATTGCTGGTTGAGGCCGTAGCGCAACAGGCGCGAAAGTTCCCGCGGGAACGAATAGGGGATCACGCTGGCGCGCTCGATCAGCCCGGCATTGCCGTGGCTGGTGCCGCTGCCTGGCTGGGCGCGGTCAAGCAGCACGACGCTGCGCCCACGAGCCTGGAGTTGCAACGCGGTACTGACGCCGACAATGCCGGCGCCCAGAACGATAGTGTCGCAGTGCATAAACAAATCCTTAAAACAGGGGGCCGTGTGCGCAGCCCGGGCAATGGGCTTACTGCAAATGGCGGCCGAGGCGGCCTTCGATCAGTTTCAGGCTGCGCCGCACCACTTCCACGATCAGCAGATACAGCACGGCGGCCCACAGGTAGACCTGAAAGTCGAAACTGCGCGAAAACGCCATCTTGGTCACGCCCATCAGGTCGTAAATGGTTACCAGCGAGGCAATCGCACTGGCCTTGATCATCAGGATCAGTTCATTGCCCAGCGGGCCGATGGCCACCAGCAACGATTGCGGCAGAATGATCTTGCGAAAGGTGGTCCAGCGCGACAGGTTCAGCGCTTTGCAGGCCTCACGCTGGCCCTGGGCCACGGAGAGGATACTGCCGCGCAGGATCTCGGCCTGGTACGCCGCCGTGTTGAGGGTGAAAGCCAGCAGGGTGCAGAACCACGCATCGCGGAAAAACCACCACAGGCCCACGTCCTGCCAGAAACCCTTGAACGAGCCGAGGCCGTAGTACAGCAAAAACAGTTGCGCCAGCAGCGGTGAGCCGCGGAAAAAGTACACGTAGGCACCGGTAAAACTGCGCAAGAAGCGGTTGCTCGACAAACGCCCCAGGGCGATCAGCAAGCCGAGCAAAGCCCCCAGGGTAAAGGAAATCGCTACCAGTTTGCCGGTGACCAGCAGCCCGTCGATAAACCGCGGGCCGTAGCGTTCCAGCAGGTCGGGGTTGAGAAACATGTTTTGCAGATCCGCCAGACTCATGGCTGCGCGCTCCGTTGATGGCGGCTGAAGTAGCGTTCAAGAAAGGCGAACAGACGCCCGGAAATCGCCGAGAAAAACAGATAGCCCAGGCAGGCGACGGTGTAGAACAGCATCGGCTCTTTGGTCACGCTGACCGCCAGGTTGGTCTGGCGCATCAGGTCCACCAGGGAAATGGTCGACACCAGCGAGGTGTCCTTGAGCAGCGACAGCCAGTTGTTCGACAGCCCCGGCAGGGCGATGCGTGCCAGTTGTGGCAGTACCACCTTGCGAAAGGTGGTGAATTTGCTCAGGCCCAGTGCCGAGGCCGCTTCGAACTGGCCCTTGGGAATGGTTTTAAACGCACCCAGCCAGATCTCGCTCGAGAAGGCGGCAAATACCAGGCTGAAAGCCACCATCGCAGCGACGAAGGTATTGATCGTCACCTGCGCGTCGTAGCCCATCATGGCGAGCAGCTTTTGTGCGGCGATCTGGCAGCCGTAATAAATGATCAGCAGGGTCAGCAGTTCCGGCAAACCACGAAATACCGTGGAAAAAGTGGTTGCCCACGCCCGCAGCCAACGGTTTTTCGAGCGTGCCGCCACCGCCACGACCAGGCCCAGGGGCAAGCCGATAGGCAGGCAGCTCAAGGCCAGGGCAATGGTCACCAGCGCGCCGGCGAG
This sequence comes from Pseudomonas sp. FSL R10-2964, assembly GCF_009600035.1. Lineage (NCBI taxonomy): Bacteria > Pseudomonadati > Pseudomonadota > Gammaproteobacteria > Pseudomonadales > Pseudomonadaceae > Pseudomonas > Pseudomonas sp. FSL R10-2964. The sequence continues at coordinate 9,456 of NZ_WIWH01000055.1, forward strand.
CAACGCCGAGCCCCAGCCGCCACTGGCAAAAGAAAGAAGTGAGAGTTGATCGAGCATGCTCGAATCCCCGGGCAAAAGTGGGCCGAAATTCAGCCACTGCGCACGTTACGTGCGCAGGGCAGGGTCATTGGCAGGGAGGCCCTCAAGCGAGGGCAGGCGACTCAGTAAATGTCGAAGTCGAAGTACTTGCTGCTGATCTTTTTATAGGTGCCGTCAGCCACGATTTCGTCCAGCGCCTTGTTGAAGCGCTCACGCAGCACGGTATCGCTCTGGCGTACGGCAATGGCGGCGTCGGCATTGGTGCCGTTAACGTCACCGATGATTTTGCAGCAGTCGTCGCTGGCCTTGTTGATCCATTCCAGCAGCGGGAATTTGTCGGCAATCACCGCATCGACACGACCGTTTTTCAGCTCGGCGTTGGCCTCGTCCAGGGTCGGGTACAGGTTGAGCTTGGCGCCGGCTTTTTCGTAGTGGTCTTCGGCGTAGATGCCCTGGGTTGCAGCGCCCTGGGCACCGATGGTGCGGCCCTTGAAGTTGATCTGCGCATCGGTGATATCAGAGTCTTTAGGCACGGCGATCGACAGCGGGGTGCGGTAGTAGTGATTGGTAAACGCGATCTTCTTTTTGCGTTCATCGGTCACGATCATCGACGCGACGATGGCGTCGTATTTTTTCGCCATCAGCCCCGGGATAATACCGTCCCAGTCCTGGGCAACAATCTTGCATTGAGCATTCATGCGCTCGCACAGGGCATTGGTGATGTCGACGTCAAAGCCGGACACCGTGCCGTCCGAGTTGGTGGTGTTGAAGGGAGGGTAGGCGCCTTCGGTGGCGATAGTCAGCGTGTCGGCCTGAGCGTTGGCTGCAACGGCGGCCACCAGTGCGCATGCACTTGCAAAGCGAATGACGTATTTCATCTAGCACCTCGTTTTATTGTTTTGATCCGGGTGAGGATGTGTAGCCCACGAACTCATTGTGTAAGGCCGCGGTTGCCTCAAGACGCTTTTCAACGTCAGGCCCCAGTTGTTTGCACACTTCATTGATCAGCAAATGCACCAGCGACAGCATGGCCGCGGTGGACTCCCAGAACAGGTTGAACTCGGTGGGCACGCGAAACACTTCATTGGCGCTCTGGTCGGCCCAGTCGCAGAAGGTATCGGTGACCAGCGTGACCTCGATGCCGGCCTCGCGTGCCTTGCGGCACAACAACTGGGCGTGGCGCGAGTAGCGACGGGCTTCAAACACCACCAGGGCACAGTCTGCCGGCGGGCACAGCAGTACATCGGCGTAATGCCCGGCGGCGCCGTCGACCAGCTGCACGCCATCGCGCAGGTATTGCAGTAAATGCACCATCGAGGCGGCGATTCCGCGCTCGGTCTGGAAGCCTGCGACAAACACCTTGCGCCGCGTGGCCAGGCGCTGGCTGACGGCACGCCACTGCGGGGTGAGGCTGTATTCGTAGACCTTGACCAGCGCCCCGACTTCCAGCTCGAAGCTGCGCGGCAGGGCCTGCGGGCTCTGGCTCGACTGCTGGCGGAATTCTTGCAAGCGATCACCGACCAGCCACGGGCCATCGCCCAGGTCGTCCTTGAGATCGTTTTTCAAATCCTTGAAATGGCTGTAGCCCAGGGCACGGCAAAAACGCCCCACACTGGACTCGCTGACCCCCAGTTTGCTGGCGATGTCGGCGGCGGTCTGAAAGGGCAGCTCGTAGAGATTGGCCAGCATGTAGCTGGCAATCGCCCGGCCCGAGGGGGCGGCGGTTGACAGACTGCTTTCAAGGCGTTGTTTAATCGGCTGGCTCACGACTGCTTCCTGTTTTTATTTCAGCGCGTTGCAGAAAGTGAATGTTTTCTGTCATTAAGTCAACAATTGACAGAGAACTGTCATCGAAGGATAGTTTGCCTCAGACAAAAATAATCAGACTGGAGCCCCAGAATGTCATCCACGCAGTCGCTTTCCCTCGCCGAATTGACCGCTTTGCTGCAACGGATTTTTGAGCGTCATGGCACCTCGCCGGAGGTTGCCGGGGTACTGGCGGACAACTGCGCCCGGGCGCAGCGCGATGGTTCCTATAGCCATGGGGTGTTCCGCATTCCGGGTTATCTGTCATCACTGGCCAGCAACTGGGTCAATGGCCAGGCGGTGCCGGTTGTAGAAGACGTTGCCAGCGGGTTTATCCGCGTGGATGCGGCGGGGGGCTTTGCCCAGCCTGCATTGGCGGCCGCCCGCGAGTTGCTGGTGGCAAAAGCCCGCAGTGCCGGGATTGCGGTGCTGGCGATTCGTAACTCCCATCACTTCGCCGCACTTTGGCCGGATGTCGAGCCGTTTGCCGAAGAAGGCCTGGTGGCCTTGAGCGTGGTCAACAGCATGACCTGCGTAGTGCCTCACGGTGCACAAAAACCGTTGTTTGGCACCAACCCGATTGCCTTTGCCGCACCCTGTGCGGATGGCAATCCGATCGTATTCGACCTGGCCACCAGTGCGATTGCCCACGGCGACGTGCAAATTGCCGCTCGTAAAGGCCACTCGTTGCCTGCTGGCATGGGCGTAGACAAGCAGGGTGAGCCCACTGAAGACCCGAAAGCCATCCTCGACGGCGGCGCCTTGCTGCCCTTTGGCGGGCACAAGGGCTCGGCGCTGTCGATGATGGTCGAGTTGCTGGCGGCGGCGCTGACGGGGGGCAATTTCTCGTTTGAGTTTGACTGGTCGAAACACCCGGGTGCACAAACCCCGTGGACCGGCCAATTGCTGATCGTGATCGACCCGAGCAAATCTGGCGGCAACAGCTTTGCCCAGCGCAGCGCAGAACTGGTTCGGCAGATGCATGCAGTAGGGCTTGAGCGCATGCCGGGTGACCGGCGCTTTATCGAGCGGGCCAAATCGTTGAGCGAAGGCATCCCGCTGGGGGCTGAAGAGCTGGCGAAGTTGCGTGAATTGGCGGGGTAACTGCGCCAAGGATCCGTTTGGTAAACGCCGCTAAACCTGTGGGAGCGGGCTTGCTCGCGATAGCATCACCGCGGTTTGCCAGATAACCGGCGTGGCCTGCATCGCGAGCAAGCCCGCTCCCACAATCCACCTGCGCGCATCAGGTTTGGGGAGTGGTTTACAACGCCAGAAACTGCCGTATCAGATTGGGCGTACACCCCGTCCAGCGTTTCAGGGCCCGGCGAAAGTTCGCCGGGTCGTTGAAGTTCAGGTACTCGGCCACCGCTTCATTGCTCAGCCCCTTGATCTGGTAAAGATACAGCGCCATATGCTTGCGCGCCTGATCCTGCTGGGCCTGAAAGTGGGTGCCGTGCTTGTTCAGCTTGCGCTTGAGGGTGGCCTGGCTCACCGAAAAATGCTGCGCGGCCTGCTCAAGGCCCGGAGCCTCCCGGGCATTGTTGCGCAAGTACACATACAGCCGGTCAAGCAGGCTGGCGCGAAAGCCCAGGCTGTGCAACTGCTCCTGTGCCTGTTGATAGGCCACTTGGCGGGCAATGGCCGAGGCATTCGGCCAGGGCCGGGTCAGGTATTCACGGGGCAGGCGCATCATGTCCAGCTGGCAGCCAAACTGGGTGTTCTCCCCCAGATGTACCCAGTACTGCTCCACATAATGCGGCTCGGCATGGCTGAAACTGCATTCCCACGGCAGGCGCTCGCCACTGAGCCACTGACTCATGGCCATCAGCGCCGTCATACTGGCCTCCAGTACAAAACGCAATTGCTCCTGGGCCCCACAACTGTCGAGCCAGTACACATAGGCGTATTTGTCGTCCAGCAACAGCCGCGGGGTGAGCAAGGGGCTGAGCAGGGCGCGGTGATGGATCAGGGTTTCCAGGGCCTGCTGCAGGTTCTGTGCCTGCTGCAGGGCGTGGCTGGCCGGGCCGTAATGCCCCGGCCACAGGCGCTGGCCAAACAGAAAACTGCTGTCATCGGCTTCGAGTAAGCGTTGTGCATTGGCGATCAGGGTAAAACACTGCTGGGGGCTGAGACGCGTGTGCCCGGCGACGATGTCCTCGTAAAACAGCCCGGTACCGCGCAGCAGGCGATGGCTGTCGATATCCCGCGACAACGCCAGATCAATCAGGGTCGCAGGTTGATAGTGCCCGGCAATAAAGCGGCTGTCGGCTTCATACCAGCGGCTGTCCAGGGTCATGCGCGTTTGCTCCGTGGCGGCTTGGCCCGCACCAGTGTCAGGTTCAGGCGCTTGAGCAGCTCATCGGGCGCTTCGTTGACGGCCATCACCACCGCGGTACTGGCCGACAGATACACCCGTTCACCCTGTTGGCGGGTTTTGTGGGCCAGGCTCTGCACCGCCTGCTGCAGTTCCAGCGCCAGCAGGCGGGCCTGACTCTCGCCGGTATTGGGCAACAGCACCACAAAACGGTCACCGGCCAGCCTGCAGAGCAGATCGTGGCGACGCAGGTTGAGCAGCAGCAACTGGCTGAGGGCCTGCAACACGGCATCACCTTCGGCGTGGCCGTAATGCTGGTTGATGGACGTGAAATCGTCGATATCCAGCGCCAGCAGTGACAGCGGCTGTTGCTGCTCGACGCTTTGCGCCAGGCAGTCGCTGACCTGGTGCTTGAGGTAACCGGCGCCGCCCAGAGGGGTGAGTTTGTCGAACAGCCGGTGCTCGCGAAATACCCGCTCGCGCTTCTCCATCTGTTGATTGATAGCCTGCTGCTCGCGGTGCCAATGAAACAGGCCGATGGTCAGCAGAATCATGCCGACGGGCATGGGTGCCGACTCCATCCAGTGATCCCAGCCAATATGTTTGGGCAGGCGGATAAACTCGTCGAGCACATCCACCCACCAGGAAAAAAACATAAAGCACAGGCCGTACGCCAGGTAGTTGGTGACCCGCCCGGTGGGCCGGCTTTTAATCACCAGCCCCAGCCAGAACAGCATAAACAGGGCGGTGCCGCCTTCGCCGAAGATATCCAGCCAGTGCCACTCGCTGAAGGCCTTGGGGGTACCGAATGCCAGGTTGAGCAGTACCGCGGCATTGGCAGCCAGCAGCAGTAAACCAAGCTTGTAGCGATGGTGTTTAAGGACGTTTAACCAAGTCATCACAGTTCTACCCAAACCTATTGCCGGTCAGCAGAGCAGAGCGGTGTGACAACTGTATGACGGGGCTTGCGGGTCGAATCAGCTCAGATGTGTGGTGAAAAAAAAGTTAAACGCAAGCTCGTGGTTGCCCCCGATTTCGTAGCAGCTGCCGAAGGAACGAGGCTGCGTCCGATTGCGCAGCACTCGTAAATGCGGGTTGTCGGACTGACCTTAAACACCGCACAACCTGACTTTACGACGGCTTCGCCGCCGGACGCAGCCTCGTTCCTTCGGCAGCTGCTACGGGGGGCGATCCTTTCGTAATCAGGTCAAATCAGCTCATTTACCCCTTTCTCACTGCTTGAAACCTTTTGTTTCGGGCGTTTCGCCGAACACTGTCACAGCGCTGTCATCCGCCGACCCTAGCTTTCGCTCCCAAGTTGTCGGGCCATTTGCCCGGCCTGACGTGCGATTTTGGGGGAGCACCAACATGTACAAGTGTCGCAGCAAGGCGCAGTGGGTCGGCTTTACGGTCAGTGCATTGGCCCTGGCAATCGCCAGCGAACGTTTGAGCGCCGCGGAAACATCGGCCATCGGTGCCACTGAACACGTCGAGGTAGTCGGTCAGGCCGTCAGCCTGGACAAGGCACTCAAGCAACAACGCAACTCGGACACCATCGAAAGCGTGGTGCATGCCGATGGCGTGGCGCAGTTGCCCGACGCCAACGTGGCCGAGGCGGTGCAGCGCCTGCCCGGTATCAGCATTGAGCGCGATCAGGGCGAAGGCCGCTTTGTCAGCGTGCGCGGCCTGGGCCCGGACCTCAACAGCGTGACCATCAACGGCACCCTGGTACCGTCCCCGGAAAGCGCCCGCCGCGCCGTGGCCCTGGATGTGTTGCCCTCGGAACTGGTGCAGTCGCTGTCGGTGATCAAGACCCTGACCCCGGACATGGACGCCAACTCCCTGGGTGGCACGGTAGACGTACAAAGCCTCTCGGCCTTCGACCATGACGGCCTGTTTTTCACCGGCAGCACGGAGGCCGGGTACAACAAGAACAGCCACAAGACCAGCCCCAAGGTGTCGGGCGCCATCAGCGACCGTTTCAGCCTGGGTGACGGTGTCGACAACTTCGGTGTGGCCGCAGCCCTGAGCTGGAACAAGCGCGACTTTCGCTCCGACAACGTCGAAACCGGCGGCGACTGGGATTTCACCGATGGCGCCCGTCTGAACAGCTTTGAACAGCGTGTTTACGAGATCAGCCGCGAGCGTGCCGGTGGTGGCCTCAACTTTGATTACAAGCCCGACGACGACACCAGTCTGTACCTGCGCACCCTGTACAGCCGCTTTGAAGACAACGAAACCCGCAACTCCACCGCCTTTGAATTCTCCGACCCCCAGGCCGAAGACGAGGTGGGTAAAACCAAGACCAAGCGCAAGCTCAAGCAGCGCGAAGAAACCCAGGAAATCCAGTCCTACGTATTCGGCGGCGAACGCACCATGGGCCTGTGGACCCTCAGCGGGCAGGCCGGTTACAGCGAGTCCAGCGAAGACAATCCGGGGGGCATCGCCGGCGCAACGTTCAAGGGCAGTTCCAGCATTGGCAACGGCGGTTTCTACGACACCGAAAAGCCCCGACCGATCATCGGCGCAGGCTTTTATGACCCCAACAACTTCAGCCTCGACAAGGTGGACTGGCAAGAGCAGCACACCAAGGACACCGAGAAAAATATCCGCCTGGACCTGGCCCGCGACTACGACGTGCAGGGCTATGCCTCCCAGGTCAAGTTTGGCGGCAAGGTCAGCCGGCGCAACAAGGACAACGACCTCAATGCCTGGACCTACAAGGACTTCTCCGACCTGGGTTTCAGCGACGAGCAACTGAGCCTCAATGCGTTCAACAAGGGCAACCTGCACTACAACCTTGGCCAGTACGGCCCGGGCATCAGCGGCGGGGCGATCAAGGACCTGATCGGCGGCCTCAACCGCGACGACTTCTACAACGAGCAGGACTCGCGGGCCAATGACTTCAAGATGCGCGAAGACATCAATGCTGCGTATCTGATGAATACCCTGGATATCGATGACTGGCGCTTTATCGCCGGCATGCGCTACGAGGGCACCGAGTTCGAGGCCAAGGGTACGGGCGTGCGCGATGGCGTCTTTGCAGACCAAAACACCCAGCGCGATTACCACCACTGGCTGCCGGGCCTGCATGCGCGCTATCAGTTGGCGAAAAACACCCAGGTGCGGGCGGCCTGGACCAACACCGTCGTGCGCCCGACCTTTGGCCAGCTAGCCCCGGGCTTTGTTATCGAAGATGACAAAGCCGAGTTCGGCAACCCCAACCTCAAGCCGCTGGAATCGAGCAACTTCGACCTTGGCATCGAGCACTTTATGGGGCAGGCGGGCACGGTGTCGGCGTTCCTCTTCTACAAAGACATTAAAAACTTCGTCTACAACAACGACCTGGCGGGCAGCGGCGAGTGGGTCGACTTCACCGAAGCCCACAGCTATGCCAACGGCGACAGCGCCAAGCTCTATGGTCTGGAACTGGCCTACTCGCAAAAATTCGACTGGCTGCCGTCACCCTGGAACGGTTTGATCCTGGGCGCCAACAGCACGTTCAGCCGCTCCAATGCCAGTATCAAGGGCGTTGACGCAGCGACCGGAGCCAGCCTCAAGCGCGATATCGATTTGCCCAACCAGTCCAAGACCGTCGGCAACCTGATGCTCGGCTGGGAAGACGACAAGCTGAGCCTGCGCCTGTCGGCCAACTACAAGTCGGACTACCTCTACGAACTGGCCGGGGTCAACGACAAGGCCCATGACACCTATGTCAATGCCCAGACCTTTGTCGACTTCAGTGCCCGCTACTCGCTGACCAAGAACCTGCAAGTCAAGTTCGACGCCCAGAACCTTACGGACCAGCCGTACTTCACGTACAGCGGCAACAGCCGCTTCAACAACCAGTACGAAGAATACGGCCCGACCTACTCACTGGGCCTGACCTACACCCATTTTTAAGGCTTCGATGTCCCCCCTTGTGGGAGCGAGCCTGCTCGCGAAGGCCGTAAGTGATGTTGAGACCTTCGCGAGCAGGCTCGCTCCCACTGAAGCGCCATTGTTTTTTTGAACAGAATTCAGGATTGATCACTCATGTTCACACGCAAACCCCGCATCCTGCCCTTGCTGGCCTGCCTGACCGCAGGCAGCGTCCAGGCAGCTACCGATATTGCTGCCCCGATATTGCAGCAATGGTCCACCAGCAAGGCCCAGGCCCTGAGCTTTTTACCCGGTAGCACAGGTGACGAGCGCCTGGCGGCAAGCAAGCGTGAAGGCCTGCTGTTGCTTGATAAACAGGGCAACACCCTGAGCCGGGTCCAGGGCACCTTTGCCGGGCTGGACAGCCGCGCCCTGGGCGACCAGGTGCTGGTGGCCAGTAACGACAAGGACAAGCAGCAGGTTGCGCTGTTCAATCTCGACCCCAAGAGCCATCAATGGCAGGCGCCGTCCTATCTGCCCACCCGCGACTACGCGGTGAATGGCGTGTGCCTGTACCAGGACGATGCGAGCAATATCTACCTGTTTACCGTGGGTGAAGAGGGCAGGGGCGAGCAATGGCTGGTTGCCGCTGAGAGCCGCCGTTTGCCGACGCCGCTGCTGGTGCGCAGCCTGCCCCTGCCGCCGCAGGCCAAGTTCTGCAAGGTCGATGACGCCGCGCAGAACCTCTTCGTCAACGAAGAGAATGTCGGTTGGTGGGCCTACCCGGCCCATGCCGAGGCCGACGTCGAGCGTGTGCCGGTGGCGATGGTCGAGCCATTTGGCAACGTAAAAAAATCCACCGGGGACATGGCCCTGGTGCCGGGCGGTATGCTCGGCCTCGATCCCGAGGCGGCACAACTGAATCTGTATCAGCAGCAGGGCAAGGGCTGGGCAGCCGTTGCCAGCTTGCCCCTGGCCGGGGTCCGCGAGCCGGAGCATCTGGCTCTGCGTCAGACGCCGCATGGCCTGCAACTGCTGGTGCAGGACGGTGCCAGCAGCAAAATGTACGAAGGCGCATTGGACTGGAAGGCCACCCCGGTCAGCCACCCCCCTGTGCTGGTCAGCGTAAAACCTGCGGTGCAAACCGACGTGGTGATGAGCCAGGGTGATGCCGCGGATGACCCGGCCATCTGGGTACACCCGAAAACCCCTGCGCTGAGCCGGGTACTGGGCACCAACAAGCAGCAGGGCCTTGAGGTGTACGACCTGCAGGGCAAACGCGTGCAGCATCTGCCTGTGGGCCGCCTGAACAACGTCGATGTGCGCCCCGGCTTCGAGCTGGGCGGACGCACTGTGGATCTGGCCGTGGCAACCAATCGCGATCACAACAGCCTCAGCGTGTTCAGCATCGACCGCGCCACCGGCACCTTGCAGGAAGCGGGTGAGATTGCCACGCCGGTTACCGATATTTACGGCCTGTGCCTGTTCAAGGCCCCCACCGGCGAGATCTACAGTTTTACCAACGACAAGGACGGCACTTTTGTGCAGCACCGCTTGTACGCCAAGGGCGACAAGGTGCAGGGCGAGCTGGTGCGCCAGTTCAAGGTGGCCAGCCAACCCGAAGGCTGCGTAGCGGACGATCGCAACCAGCGGCTGTTCCTCGGTGAGGAGGATGTGGCGGTGTGGGCGGTGGATGCCCGGCCTGACCAACCGGCCACGCTCACCAGCGTGATCAGGGTGGGTGAACAGGTGCATGACGATATCGAAGGCATGGGCCTGTACCAGACCGACAAAGACAACTACCTGGTGATCTCCAGCCAGGGCAACGACAGCTATGTGGTGGTCGATGCCGAGCCGCCGTATGCCCTGCGCGGCGCGTTCCGGGTGGGGGTCAATGCGGCGGCGGGCATCGACGGCGCGTCGGAAACCGATGGCCTGGAAGTGACCTCGGCCAACCTCGGCGGCCCATGGCACAAAGGCATGCTGGTGGTTCAGGACGGTCGCAAACGCATGCCCGAGCAGGCGCAAAACTTCAAGTACATCCCCTGGGCTGAAGTGGCCAAGGCCCTGCACTTGCCATAACCCGGTCATTTAAGACGCTTATAAATACCCCTTTACTGGAGCAACAACATGCACGCAACCATGGAACATATGACGATCTGGGGCCTGATCAGCGACGCGAGTCTGCTGGTCAAGGGGGTGATGCTGATCCTGCTGCTGGCCTCGCTGTTGAGCTGGTTTCTGATTGTGCGCCGCAGTGCCATCCTGCGCCGTAGCGAGCGCGACATGGACAACTTTGCCCGGCGCCTGCGTGGCCAGGGCGAGCTCAATGCCCTGTACCGCGAAAGCCGCGACGCCAGCCAGGAAGATGCCGGTGCCGAGCAAGTATTCGCCGCTGCCTACAGTGAATACGCCCAACTCAAGCAGCAGCCGGGTGTGGATGCCGAAGGCGTGATGCAAGGGGTGGAGCGGGCGCTGTATGTGGCCATCAGCGAGCAGGAGATTCGCCTGGAGAAAGGCCTGCAGTTTCTCGCGACCGTCGGCTCGGTGAGCCCCTATATCGGACTCTTCGGTACCGTGTGGGGGATCATGAACTCCTTTATCGGCCTGTCCCAGGTGCAACAGGCGACCCTGTCCACCGTCGCCCCGGGCATCGCCGAAGCCCTGATCGCCACCGCCATCGGCCTGTTTGCGGCGATCCCGGCCGTGATCGCCTACAACCGTTTCTCGGCCCGTGGCCAGACCCTGCTGACCCGTTACTACAGCCTCGGCAATGAAGTGCAGATGCGCTTGTACCGCAGCCTGCATGCCGGTTCGCGGAACATGTCCGCCGTCGCTTGAAAGGGAGTTTCATCATGCTTGCTCGACCACAGCGCAAACACGGGCCCAAGGCCGAAATGAACGTAGTGCCTTACATCGATGTGATGCTGGTGCTGCTGGTGATCTTTATGGTGACCGCGCCGATGTTGACCCAGGGGGTGAAAATCGAACTGCCGAAAGTGGCCAGTGAAGCCCTGGTCAATGACAGCCAGCAAAAAATCCTCACTCTGTCAGTCAAGGCCGAAGGTGGCTACTACTGGAACCTGGGCAGTGAACTGGACACCAAGAACCAGACCGACAGCGCCGTCAGCCTTGAAGAGTTGCAGGCCAAGGTCGGCCAGGTGGTGGCGCAGGACAGCAACACCCAGGTGTATATCCGCGCCGACAACGAGGCGGGTTATGGCAGCGTGGTCAAGGCGATGGCGGCCCTGCAGCAAGGTGGCGTGAGCAACCTGGGGCTGGTGACCGAGGCGCCACAATGAGTGCCGCGTTGATGCACGGCGAGCTGGCGCCTGCACAGCCGTTGCCCTGGTCGCGGATGTGGCACAACAGCCAGGCGCTGGTGGTCAGCGTGGCCCTGCACAGCGCCGTGGTGGCGTTCCTGGTGCTGGGCTGGAGCATGGAGCAATCGCTGCCGGAGCCTGTGCCATCGACCCTGAAAACCCGGCTGGTGATGTTGCCCGCCGAGCCGGTAATGGCGCCCCCTGCGCCGGAGCCGCTGCCGGTGGTGACTCCGGCACCGGTGGTTGAGGCCAGGCCCGAGGTGGTCAAGCCTAAAGTGGACCCGCAGATCCAGGCGCGCAAACTGGAACAGGCGGCACTGGCGCGCAAGCGGGTCGAGGAGCAGAAACAGGCGCAAGTGGAGCAACAAAAAGCCGCGCAGCAGCGCGCCGAACAGGTTGAGGCCCAGCGTCAGCAGGCCGTGGCTGAACAGGCCCGGGTTGCAGCGGCGGATAATGCCCGGCGAGCGCAGCAGGCGGCTGCGGCGGCGGATGTGCGTCAGTACCTGCCCATCAGCAAACAAGCCCCGGACTACCCGCAACGGGCACTGGACAAGGGCATTCAGGGCGATTGCACGGTGGAGTACTCGGTAACGCCGCAGGGCAAGGTCGACAACCCCAAAGTGGTGGGCAACTGTCACCCGGCGTTTATTCGTCCTTCACTGGTGGCGGCGGCGACGTTCCGCTACCAGCCGCGCATGGTCGATGGCCAGGCAGTGACGGTGCCGGGGGTGCGTAATACCTTTCACTACAAGATCCAGTAGCCCAAAGCCCCCTCACCCTAACCCTCTCCCTGTATGGACCGGGGACATAGCGAACACAATGTTCGGAGACATCGCGAACACTTTTAATACGACACATT
>NZ_WIWH01000056.1:0-20687 GCF_009600035.1 Pseudomonas sp. FSL R10-2964
GGAAGCCTTGGCTATGCGGCATGATGCTCCGGCTTCAATTCAATAACCGTGTTGCACTCAGCTCCTGCAACCGCCCAGCTTTAAAAGTTGTGCGGATAAAAAAGCCCTGCACAGGCAGGGCTTAGAGTGTGCACGGGCTTTATGCACGAAGCCAGGTATCCACGGTGGCTGCGCCGTATTCTTCTTTCCAGGCTTTCAAACCGCGGTGGTTGCCGCCTTTGGTTTCTATCAGCTCGCCGGTGTGCGGATTCTGATAGACCTTAAGCACCCGCGCCTTGCGCTGCTTGGGCGCAGATGCCCCTTTTGACGCCGCAGGGTTGGGGTCAAGGATGGCGATGATGTCCCGAAGATTTTTACCGTAGGTTTTCATCAAGGCTTGAAGTTTTTCTTCGAACTCGATTTCTTTTTTAAGTCCGGCATCATTTTTCAAGGCTTCCAATTGAGCCAGCTGTTCTTGTAGCGCTTTTTCAGCAGCGCGAAACTCAGCAAGTCTAGACAAAGTCATTACTCCATTCACAGCTTCGGTGGTACGTGACCGAGGCGAATTAATGATGTTTGGTTTGGAATGCACAAGATTTACAGTGCGTGCGTCCAAGGGGGTTGCTCCTGGTCGGCACGCCTGTTGATGCAATCATTTAAAGTTCGTGTCGCGACAAAAAAATTGTAGTTGTTAATTCTTGTGCTGCCAAGTCCCGCGCGGGGCAGTTTGAAAAAAGTTTTTAAACTGCACGGCTGTTTATTATTAAGTGGTCGTTAACTGCGCCTGCAAAGCCCGGATAAAGTCGACCGGTTGCATTGGCCGGGCAAATAAATAGCCCTGCAAAAAATCAACCCCATGGTCGGCCAGGTACTGGCTTTGCTCTTGTGTTTCTACGCCTTCGGCGACAATGCCCAGGTCCAGCTTGGCGCTTAGTTCAATAATGCTCTCCAGAATATGCCCGGACAATGCATCGGCGCCGATCATGGCGACAAAGCTCTGATCGATTTTCAAGTAATCAACGTTGAACTCGCGCAAGTAACTCAAGCTGGAATGGCCGGTGCCAAAGTCATCAATGGCAATCATGACCCCCAGTGCGTGCAACTGGCTAAACAATTGATGGGTTGTGGTGCTCGGTACGATCAACTCGCGCTCGGTAAGTTCCAGTACAAGATTGATATGCCCTGGCGGGAACGCTTCGAGAAAGCGCCGGCAGTCCTCTACCAACTCCAGATTCTGGCAATGATGAGCGGTAATATTGAATGCCAGGTGAAACCCGCGCTCCATGCTATTGGCATGAGGGGCCAGCAAGAGTGCGGTTTGTTCCATCAGCGAGCGCGTCATCGGCACAATCAATCCCGAATGTTCTGCGAACGGGATAAACAGATCGGGACGAACCAGCCCTTCTTTGGGGTGTTGCCAGCGCATCAATACTTCGGCGCCGGCCCATTGTTTGGTGTCGCCCCTTACAACCGGCTGCAAGTAAGGAATAAATTCGGCAGCGTCCAGGGCTCGCTGCAGTTCATGGGTGGGGGAGGTGGCGCGTTTTTTGAGTTGATGAACTGTCGCCGCAGAAATAACCCCGAGGAACATAAATAAAGCCATCAAGCCCGGGTATTGCGAGGCGACATAGCGCCAGACTTCACCCTCATTAAACCCGGCGACTACGCGGTAGGGGTAATCAGTTGAAGGTACTGTTGCTTGAGCAACGGGCAGATGAGGTGACGGTGTGTTGCGCACCAGGCCATAGCGATCAATCCATACATCGCCAACTTCTATCAATAATTGGGTTTTCTGATTGATCAGCCCTAAAACGTTAACCAGATGAAAACCGTACAGGCTGATCAGCACGCCGCGCTTTTCCTGGTTTTGCCGATAAACCAGGACGGGGTCATTGGGTGTCACCAGCGTGCCTGGCATCAGCCACAACACACCACCCGCATAGTTTTCGGGGGTTACGGCTTCTTTGAAATTGCCAAATAAAGAAGTGCAGTAAATCTGGTTGTCCCACACCAGGTTAACCGAGCGCACGAAGGGTCGGCGCGTGACCTGATCGCGCAAGGCCAGTTCAACGTGCTCGCAGTCCTGGCCTGCCAGCGGCAAGACGACATCGGCAGCAAGCTTTGCATTGTCCAGCATCAAGTCAAACTGACGCACTGCCTCTTGGGCGGTTTGTGTGGTCTCCTGTTTGAGTGACCGGTTGGCCTGCCAGACAATGATCAGAACCCCCAGTACTACTGGCAACAAGCCGCTAAGTACAATCAGGGCGTAGCGATCAGTCCATTTTCGGCTCAGCTTCAGAGTGAGTGGCATGCAGGATCCTGGTAACGCGTGGAGATGGCTTGGGTGCAAACTGACAGAACAATAGTAAAGGCATGCGCCGCACACAGGGCAATTTCATATGGCGTAGGACAAATATGATTACGCCATGTAGAATCGGCTTACGCATACAAGAATAACGACTTCTGCGAGCAGAAGCCCTACCGCGTAAGAGATGGATCGAAATGAAGCGATTCGGGTTGCAATTGATCTACGGTGATTTTCTCGCGCGCAGTGTACGCGGGATCTCCTGTGCGCCTCCTGCCAGCATCCGCATTCTTAGCAAATAACCTCTGTTAATTCTAAAAATGACCATGATGAGGCGCCAAAAATGGCTGATCTATACGAAAACCCGATGGGCCTGATGGGCTTTGAATTCATCGAATTCGCGTCCCCTGTACCCAATACCCTTGAGCCTGTATTTGAAATCATGGGCTTCACCAAGGTAGCAACCCATCGCTCCAAGGACGTGCACTTGTATCGCCAGGGCGATATCAATCTGATCCTCAACAATGAGCCCCACAGTGTTGCGTCCTACTTCGCGGCGGAACACGGTCCTTCGGTTTGTGGCATGGCTTTTCGCGTGCGCAATGCGCAACAAGCCTACAACCGCGCGCTGGAACTTGGCGCACAACCAGTGCATATCCCTACAGGGCCAATGGAGCTGAACCTGCCAGCCATTAAAGGCATTGGCGGCGCGCCGCTGTATCTGATTGATCGTTACGGTGAAGGCAGCTCGATTTACGATATCGACTTTGTCTTTATCGAAGGTGTAGACCGCCACCCGGTAGGTGCCGGGCTCAAGATCATCGATCACCTGACCCATAACGTGTATCGCGGGCGTATGGCTTACTGGGCCAACTTCTACGAGAAGCTGTTCAACTTCCGTGAAATTCGTTATTTCGACATCAAGGGCGAATACACCGGCCTGACCTCCAAGGCTATGACCGCTCCGGACGGCATGATCCGCATTCCCTTGAACGAAGAGTCGTCCAAGGGCGCAGGCCAGATCGAAGAATTCCTGATGCAGTTCAATGGCGAAGGCATTCAGCACGTGGCTTTCCTCAGCGATGACTTGATCAAGACCTGGGACGCCCTGAAAAAAATCGGCATGCGCTTTATGACGGCACCGCCTGAGACCTACTACGAAATGCTGGAAGGGCGTCTGCCGAATCACGGCGAGCCGGTTGAAGCCCTGCAATCGCGTGGCATATTGCTGGACGGTTCCTCTGACTCGGATGACAAGCGTCTGCTGCTGCAGATCTTCTCGGAAACCCTGATGGGGCCGGTGTTCTTTGAGTTTATTCAGCGTAAGGGTGATGACGGTTTTGGTGAGGGCAACTTTAAAGCGTTGTTCGAATCCATCGAGCGCGACCAGGTACGTCGTGGCGTATTGAGCGCTGACTAACAGAGCTGCTGACTAAAAGCCCCTCTCCCAAAGGGAGAGGGGCTTTGAACTGCCCGGTTAAAACAATCCCGCCGCAATATTGATCGAAAACCCCAGCACGGCCGTGTTGAACAAAAACCCCAGCAGTGAATGCCCCAGCACCGCCTTGCGCATTTCTCGGGTAGCGATACTCACATCAGCTGTTTGTACCGCAACACTGAGGGTGAAAGAGAAGTACATAAAGTCCCAGTAGTCCGGGTTCAGTTCCCCTTCAGGGAAGCGCAACGCCGGCTCAGTCCCTTCGTTGTTATAGAACAGTCTTGCGTAATGCAGGCTGAAAATCACCCCGATCATCAACCACGAACCCACCACCGTCAGCCCGGTAAAACCGTAATGCATCAGGCGATCGTCATCGCTGAGCTTGCTGCCTGACAGTTCAAGGGTAACGGCAGCCAGACTGGCAATCGAAGCAATGCATACGGTGATCAACACCATACTGGCGTTTTCATCTTCCACTTCGGCTGTACTTTTCACGTCACTGGCTTTGGAACGGATCACCAGCCAGAGCGTCATTGCCAGATACAGCCAGACACCGGCATTCCAGCCCAGCAGGAATTTGCTGGTCAGAGTGGAGGCTGGAGCAAAGATGCCTACTGCCACCCCGATCAGGGTGGCGACAGTAAGGCGAGGATGGGTGCGGGCAAGGTGCGGCATAAACAATCCCTGTTACCAGTTAATACAGCACCTTAGCACGCAGCGCGCTGGCTTAACGCTGACGAGGTTTACTTCTTGTCAGTTTCATTACAACAACGAAGAACACTGGCACAAATACCACTGCCAGGGTGGCGACGATCATGCCGCCAATCACCCCCGTACCGATGGCCTGCTGGCTGGCCGAGCTGGCCCCCGTGGCAATGGCCAGTGGCACTACACCGAGGATAAACGCCAGCGATGTCATGACAATCGGCCGTAGACGAAGGCGGGCGGCTTGCACGGTAGCGTCCACCAGATCATGGCCTTCGTCGTACAGCGTCTTGGCAAACTCGATGATCAAGATGGCGTTCTTCGCGGACAAACCAATAATCGTAATCAGGCCTACTTTGAAGAATACGTCATTGGGCATCCCGCGCAGCGTGACTGCCAGCACGGCGCCCAGGACGCCCAATGGCACTACGAGCAACACCGCAGTCGGTATCGACCAGCTCTCGTACAACGCTGCCAGGCACAGGAACACGATCAGCAGCGACAAGGCCAGCAGAACCGGTGCCTGCGCCCCGGAAACCTGCTCCTGCAAGGACAGGCCGGTCCATTCCAGCCCCAGACCTGCAGGCAACTGGTCGACCAGACGCTGCACTTCTACCATCGCCTCGCCGGTGCTGTGGCCGGCAGCCGACTCGCCGGAGATGCTAATCGCCGGGTAACCGTTGTAGCGGGTCAACTGCGATGGCCCCTGGATCCAGCGGGCCTCGACAAAGGCCGAGAGCGGTACCATCTTGCCCTGGTCGTTGCGCACATTGATTTTCAGCAAGTCTTCGACCTGGCTGCGCTGGTCGCCTTCAGCCTGCACCACGACCCGCTGCATGCGCCCCTGGTTCGGAAAGTCGTTGATATAGGCCGACCCTACGGCGGTAGACAGCACTGCGCCGATGTCTGCAAAGGAGATGCCCAGCGCATTGGCGCGCTTGCGATCGACCTCCAGCTGCACTTGCGGGCTCTCTGCCAGTGCTTCTTCGCGGACATTGGCCAGCACCGGGCTTTTTTCCGCCAGTGCCAGCAGTTCGCTGCGGGCTTGCATCAAGGCGTCATAACCGACCCCGCCGCGGTCTTGCAGGCGGAACTCAAAACCACTGGACGTACCCAGGCCGCTGACCGGGGGTGGCAAGATGGCAAAGGCAATCGCGTCCTTGATTTCACTGAAGGCAGCGTTGGCCCGATCGGCGATGGCAGACGCCGAGTCTTTGGCGCCGCGTTGCGACCAGTCCTTCAGGGTGGTGAAGGCCAGTGCCGCGTTTTGCCCGCTGCCCGAGAAGCTGAAACCCAGAATCATCGTGGTGTTGCCCACGCCGGTCTCGCTGGCGTTGTGGGCCTCGATCTGCTCGACCACGTTGATTGTGCGGTTCTGGCTGGCACCGGGTGGCAACTGGATATCGGTGATGATGTAACCCTGATCCTCGACCGGTAAAAAAGACGAGGGCAGGCGCGCAAAGCACAACACCAGAACCACCAGCAAAGCACCATATAGCAGCAGATAGCGGCCGCTGCGCTTGATCAGATGCACCACCCAGTTTTCATAACCTGCGCTCAGGTGCTCGAACTTGCGGTTGAACCAGCCAAAAAACCCGCCCTTGGCGTGATGCTCGCCCTTGGCGATCGGCTTGAGCAGGGTTGCGCACAGCGCCGGGGTCAATGACAGGGCCAGAAATGCCGAGAACAGAATCGAGGTCGCCATCGACAGCGAGAACTGCTGGTAAATAACCCCCACCGAGCCCGGCATGAATGCCATCGGAATAAACACGGCCACCAGCACCAGGGTGATGCCGACAATCGCGCCGCTGATCTGGGTCATCGCCTTGCGTGTGGCCTCGCGGGGCGACAACCCCTCGCTGACCATGATCCGCTCGACGTTCTCCACCACCACAATGGCATCGTCCACCAGAATGCCGATGGCCAGCACCATGCCGAACATGGTCAGGACGTTGATCGAGAATCCCAGTACCAGCATCGTGGCGAACGTGCCCATCAGCGCCACCGGCACCACCAGGGTCGGGATCAGGGTGTAGCGAATGTTCTGCAAGAACAGGTACATCACCAGAAACACCAGCACCATGGCTTCGACCAGGGTGTAGATGACCTTGGTAATCGAGACTTTGACAAAGGGCGTGGTGTCATAGGGGATGGTGTACTCGACACCGGCCGGGAAGTAGCGGCTGAGCTCGTCCATCTTGGCGCGAATCAGGTTGCCGGTATTCAGCGCGTTGGCTTCCGGGGCCAGCTTGACGCTGAAGGCGCTGGCCGACTTGCCGTTCAAGCGGGTGCCGTACTGGTATTCCTGGCTACCGATCTCAACCCGGGCCACATCGCTGATGCGCACGGTTGAACCGTCCGGGTTGGCGCGCAGGACAATATCGGCAAACTCTTGCGGGGTTGAGAGCTGACCCTTGACCAGTACCGTGGCGGTTATTTCCTGGGTAGAACGACCCGGCAAGTCGCCGATGCTGCCTGCCGATACCTGGGCGTTCTGGCTGGCAATGGCCTGGTTGACATCCGCTGGGGTCAGGTTGAAACCGATCAGCTTCTGCGGGTCGATCCAGATGCGCATGGCCCGCTCGGCACCATACAGCTGGGCCTTGCCGACGCCGTCGATACGCTTGACCTCGTTCATCACGTTGCGCGCCAGGTAGTCGCTTAGCGCGACCTCGTCCAGCGTGCTGGTGCTGTCGGCGGTCAGGGTCACCAGCATCAGAAAGCCCGAGGAGATCTTCTCCACCTGCAAGCCTTGCTGGATAACCGCCTGGGGCAGGCGTGATTCCACCGCTTTAAGGCGGTTCTGGACATCCACCTGGGCCATTTCCGGGTCAGTGCCGGGTTTGAACGTCGCGGTAATGCTGGCACTGCCCAGGCTGCTTTGGGATTCGAAATAGAGCAGGCCGTCGGTACCGTTGAGCTCCTGCTCGATCAGACTGACTACGCTTTCGTCCAGGGTTTGTGCCGAGGCGCCGGGGTAAATCGCGTACACCTCGACCTGCGGCGGTGCCACATCGGGGTATTTGGCGACGGGCAGCTGCGGGATGGCCAAAGCCCCCGCCAGCATAATGAACAACGCAACGACCCAGGCAAAGACCGGGCGGTCGATAAAGAACTGCGGCATGCTCACCGATCCGTGGAGTGTGCGAGAGGAAGTGTCGGGTCATCTATTTGTACTTGTTCGCCCGGGCGGGCGTGTTGCAGGCCTTCAGTGACAATCCGGTCACCGGCCTTAAGCCCGGACGTGACCGCCCAGCGATCATTCTGCGCGCCGCCCAGTTGTACCGGTTGCAGCTGCACGCGGTTGTCGGCATCGATCAGCAGCACCTGGGCGATGCCGGCGCTGTCGCGCAGGATTGCCCGTTGCGGCACGCTGATGCCTTCCTTGTTGACGGCCTGTTCCAGGCGTACCCGCACAAAGCTGCCGGGCAACAGGTCGTAGTCCGGGTTGGGGAACTCGCTGCGCAGAATGATCTGCCCGGTGCTCGGGTCCACGGTGACGTCGGTGAACAGCAGCTTGCCCGGCAACGGGTAGAGACTGCCATTGTCACGAATCAGGGTGGCCCTGGCCTGTTGCTTGCCAACTTGTTGCAATTCGCCAGCGCGGAAAGCTTCACGCAGGTTGTCCAGGTCGCGGGTGGACTGGGTGAGGTCGACATGGATCGGGTTCAGTTGCTGGATGCGCGCCATTGGCGTGACCTCGCCCTGGCCAACCAGTGCACCTTCGGTAACCAGCGCCCGGCCAATGCGCCCGGAAATCGGCGCGGTCACGGTGGCATAGCCCAGGTTCAGTTTTGCCCGCTGGACGGCGGCCTTGTTGGCAGCCACATCGGCGTTGGCCTGCTGGGCCGCTGCCCGTGCGTTGTCATGATCCTGGCGGCTGATGGCATTGATGCCGATCAGCTCGGCATAACGTTGGTCCTGCAGTTTTGCCTGCAGGGCCACTGCCTCGGATTTGCGCAATGCTGCCTGAGCGCTGTCCAGATCGGCCTGAAACGGTGTAGGGTCGATCAAAAACAGCACGTCGCCCTGTTTGACTTCACTGCCTTCGATGTACACGCGCTTGAGCACCACGCCTGCAACACGGGCACTGACTTGCGCCACGCGCGGGGCGACCACGCGCCCGCTCAATTCGTTATTGACCGACAGCGGCGCCGTAGCGATGACTTCGCTGCGCACTTTGGCCAAAGGAGGTCGGGTTTCAGCGACCGGACTTTTGTCACAGGCACTGATGGCCAGGGCCAGGGCCGTGAGAAATAGAGGGGCGAAGAGCTTTTTCAACGATCGTGCCTTCTGAAATATGCGGGATGTTTCTGTTTGGCATGCTAAGCGCAGCACGCAAGGGGCGTTGTGAAGCTATGTAGAGGGAGTGTGAAAAAGTGTGAAGGTTATGCGGCTATCCCTGCCAGGTTGTATATCCTTCGGGTTTCCCCCGGTTGTAAGCAGTTATTATGCCCACTATTTTGCTGGTCGAAGACGATGCCGCACTTTCGGAGCTGATTGCCAGCTATCTGGAGCGCAATGGCTATCAAGTCAGCGTGATTGCCCGAGGTGATCAAGTCTGTGACAGGGCGAGAAGCAACCCGCCTGACCTGGTCATTCTTGACCTGATGTTGCCAGGCCTTGATGGCCTGCAAGTCTGCCGTTTGCTCCGTACCGAGTCAGCAAGCCTGCCGATCCTGATGTTGACAGCCCGCGACGATAGCCATGATCAGGTGCTGGGGCTAGAGATGGGGGCCGACGATTATGTGACAAAACCTTGCGAGCCACGGGTGTTGTTGGCCCGGGTACGCACTCTTTTGCGTCGCAGCAGCCTGGCCGAGCCGCAAGTAGCCAGTGACCGTATCGTTATCGGCAACCTGTGCATCGACCTGTCGGAACGCACCGTCAGTTGGCGCGGGCAGATGATCGAGTTGTCCAGCGGCGAGTACAACCTGCTGGTGGTGCTGGCCCGGCATGCCGGCGAAGTGCTGAGCCGTGACCAGATTCTGCAGCGTCTGCGTGGCATTGAGTTCAACGGTACTGATCGCTCGGTCGATGTGGCCATTTCCAAGCTGCGGCGCAAGTTCGATGACTGCGCCGGCGAAGCGCGCAAGATCAAGACCGTATGGGGCAAGGGCTACCTGTTCAGTCGCTCGGAATGGGAATGCTGAATCCATGCTCAAGATTCTGATACGCCTGTATCTGGTGACCATCGTGACGTTTGCCACGGCCAGTTACCTGATCCCCGGGGTGATCGTGTCGCTGTTTCATGAGCGCTTCATGAACTACAACATCGACATGTCGCGGGGCATGCAGGCCTTGCTGGTCAAACAGTTCCATCATCTGCCCCCTGAGCAATGGCCTGAACTCGCCCGAGAAATCGACACGCAGTTCCAGCCGATACGGGTCAATCTGCTGCCCATTAGCGATGCCAAGTTCACTGCCGACGAGCAACAGCAGTTGAAGCAGGGGCAGGGCGTCTTGCGCATTGGCGAGTGGGGCTGGCGTACGCTGGTGGTTTCACCGCTGGACGATCAGGTTGCAATCGAATGGGTCATGCCGCCAGACCCCTTTGACATGAATGTGCTGTATTGGAGCATCAACGTACTGATCGGTGCCGCCATGCTCGGTGGCTTGCTGCTTTGGCTGCGACCGCACTGGCGCGACCTGGAGCGACTCAAACTGACCGCGGCACGTATCGGTCAGGGGCAACTCAGCGAGCGTACGCAGATCTCCCAACGTTCCAATATTCACGGCCTGGCCACGGTGTTCGACGCCATGGCGCAGGATGTCGAGCACCTGCTCAACCAGCAGCGGGACCTGCTCAATGCGGTATCCCACGAGTTGCGTACGCCATTGACGCGCCTGGACTTCGGCCTGGCCCTGGTTTTGTGCGACGACTTGCCCCGGGCTAGCCGTGAGCGCCTGCAAGTGCTGGTGGGGCATATTCGCGAACTGGATGGGCTGGTGCTTGAGCTGCTGTCATTCAGCCGCCTGCAAAACCCGGCTTTGATGCCGGAAAGGGTAGAGGTCTCGCTGGACGAGTTTATCGACAGCATCCTCGGCAGTTTCGATGAGGAGCTCGAAGCGCCCGAAATCGTGCTGGATGTGTTGTTACACGGTGCTCAAGAGCGTTTTGCCCTTGATCCGCACCTGACTGCCCGGGCGCTGCAAAACCTGTTGCGCAATGCCATGCGTTATTGCGACCGACGAATTCAGGTGGGTGTAAGCGTCACTGCGCAAGGCTGTGAGATGTGGGTAGATGACGATGGCATCGGCATTCCCGAACAGGAACGCGAGCGAATTTTTGAGCCGTTCTACCGCCTGGATCGCAGTCGCGACCGGGCAACCGGGGGCTTCGGCCTGGGCCTGGCGATCAGTCGTCGCGCCCTGCAAGCGCAGGGCGGGACGCTGAATGTCGAACAATCGCCTCTGGGCGGCGCCCGCTTCAAGCTCTGGTTGCCGGCCTGAAGAAGGAGACTGCGACCTAGATGGAACGTCGCTGGCGACTCACATGCTTCAAGCCTTCAATAATCAGCACGACCACCGCGAGCCAGATAGGGCCATAGGTCAGCCATTGGTCCTCTTCCAGGCTGTCGCCCAGCAACAGGGCGACAGCGACCAGCAGCACCGGCTCGACATAGCTGAGCAAGCCAAACAAGCTGAAGGGCAGCAGTCGGCTGGCCAGGATGTACGAGAAGCCTGCCGCAGCACTGATAATGCCCATCAGCGGCACCAGCGCATACAGTGCCTGGCGTTGCTCGCCAAGGTCGATATGCGGCCCTGCCAGCACAAACCACAGGGACGCCGGAACCATCAGCAACATGTCCAGCCAGAGGCCACCCAGGTTGTCGATGCCGATCTTCTTGCGCAGCACGAAGTACATCGGGTAGCCGATGGCCACCACCAGGGTCGTCCAGGAGAAGCCGCCGGTGCGATACAGCTCATTGGCCACACCGACCACGGCCAGGGCCGTGGCGATTTTCTGCAGGTGCGACAGGTGCTCGCCGTACACAATGCGGCCGGTGAGGATCATTGTCAGGGGCAACAGGAAGTAACCCAGCGACACATCCAGACCGTGTCCATTGAGCGGCCCCCACATAAACATCCACAGCTGTAGACCGACCAGGAAACTGGTAAGCAGCACGCAAGGAATCAGTAGAGGTTTATCGCGTAAGCGTTTGAAAATTATAGGAACCCATTTCCAGTCGCCAGAGAGGCAGATAAACAGGGTCATGAAGGGCAGCGAGATCAGTATTCGCCAGCCGAAGATTTCCTGGCCATCGAGGGGCCAGAGAAGGGAAGTGAACCAGTACAGAACGCCAAACAGACAGGAAGCCAAAATCGATAGAACAATGCCTTTAGACACAACAACCTCAATGGATCTACAACGTTACTCGTGTGAGTGGGCGCATAGCTTGAGGCTGTTGGCGGTCATTGGCAAACGCCTTTTAAACCAGTTACTTGGGAGTAATTCTTGTTGGTGATGTTTAACTTTGAAAATCGCAAGCAATTACTGGGCCAAAGTCGTTTAAAACGTGCGTTCGTGTTTTGAAAAAAACTGATTAACGGTGGGCTGTTACGGTGCAAAAGGGCAGATTGTGGGAGCGAGCCTGCTCGCGAAGCAGGCAACGCGAGCATTGCAGGAAATCGCAGTGATGCCTTCGCGAGCAGGCTCGCTCCCACTGTTTACACAGAACGGCGCTGGCGTACCAGATGCTTGAAGCCTTCAAAAATCAACACCAGCACGGCCAGCCAGATCGGCAGGTAGGTCAGCCATTGCCCGGCGCTGATGCTTTCACCCAGCAGTAACGCCACCAGCACCAGCAATACCGGTTCGACATAACTGAGCAGGCCAAACAGGCTGAATGCGAGCATGCGGCTGGCGAGGATATAGCTGATCAGGGCCAGGGCACTGATGCCTCCCAGAACCGGAATCAGCGCGTACAGTGCCGGGCGATGGCTGGCCACATCAAAGCCTTGTTCGCCGCTTTGCACAAACCACCAGGCCACCGGCATCAACAGCAACATGTCGACCCACAGGCCGCCGAGGTTGTCGGTGCCTGAGCGCTTGCGCAGCACGAAGTACAAGGGGTACCCGATGGCCACCACCAATGTGGTCCAGGAGAACCCACCCACTCGATACACCTCGTTGGCAACCCCCAGGGTTGCCAGCGCAGCCGCGATTTTTTGCAGATGGGACAACTGCTCGCCATACACCAGGCGCCCGGTGAGCAGCATGGTCAGCGGCAACAGGAAGTAACCCAGCGAAACGTCCAGGCTGTGGCCGTTGAGCGGTGCCCACAGAAACAGCCAGAGTTGCACGCCCACCAGGGCACTGGACGCCAACAGCACGGCAAGGAATTTCGGTTGTTGGCGCAGCCGCGAGAAAATCACCGGCACTAACCGCCAATCGCCGGAAAAACACATGAACAGGGTCATGCAGGGCAGGGTCAGGAGCATCCGCCAGCCGAAGATCTCGGCGCCGCTCAAGGGCCAGAGCAGGGATGTGAAGTAATACATGACACCGAACAGGCTCGATGCCAGAACAGACAGAAAATACCTTTGGACACAACAGCCTCGTTGAAACACGCATTTTGATTATTAGAAGTGCGTAGCTTGAGGCTCTGCGCGCTGCAGGGCAAATGCTTGATTGATTGTGGGCGCCAGATAATCAGTGGGAGCTGGTTTGCCTGCGATGCAGACGCCGCGGTCTGTCTGTCAGACCGCGGCGTCTGCATCGCAGGCAAACCCGGCTCCCACAGGTTGTGCTTGATTATGCGTTTTTGATTCCACGGGTCATGCGCAGGGCCAGCAGGCTGCCACCCACAATGACCGCTGCCAGCAAGTACAGCGCCACGTCAGTGGAACCGGTGGCGTCTTTGACAAAACCCACCAGATACGGGCTGAGGAAACCGGCCATTTGCCCCATTGAGTTGATCAGTGCCAGGCCGCCTGCGGCCGCCCCTGCGCTGAGCATCGCCGTCGGTACCGGCCAGAACATCGGCAAACCGGTCAGTGCGCCCATGGTGGCAATGGTCAGGCCCAGAATCGCTATGGCCGGCTGGGTGGCGAAATTCACCGCAATCACCAGCCCCAGTGCACCCATCAGCATCGGCACCACCAGGTGCCAGCGGCGTTCCTTGTGCAAGTCGGCAGAACGCCCGACCAGCAGCATAAATACCGCTGCCAGCAGGTAGGGAATGACGCTGATCCAGCCAATCACCAGGGTGTCGCTGAAACCCAGGTTCTTGATGATCGACGGCAGCCAGAAGTTGATCGCGTACACGCCACTCTGGATGCAGAAGTAAATCAGGCCAAAGGCCCAGATGGCCGGGTTTTTGAACACTGCCAGCAGCGAATCGGTGGAAGAGGCCGGCTTGCTGTCCGCGTCCAGGCGATGGTCGGCTTCCAGTACCGCCCGCTCGTGGGCACCCAGCCATTTGGCGTTGGCAAAACTGTCACTGAGCAGGTAGATCGCCAGGCCGCCCAGCAACACCGTAGGCACGCCTTGCAGCAGGAACATCCACTGCCAGCCGGCAAGGCCGCCCTGGCCTGCAGCGAAGTGGCTGAGGATCCAGCCGGAAAACGGCCCACCGATCAAGCCCGAAACAGGAATGGCACACATGAACAGCGCCATGATCCGGCCACGACGAAACGTCGGGAACCACTGCGACAGATACAGCACCACGCCCGGGAAAAAGCCCGCTTCAGCCGCGCCGGTCAGCAGGCGCAGGGTATAGAAGCCAGTAGGCGTGGTGACAAACATCAGGCAGGTCGACAGTGTGCCCCAACTGATCATCATCACCGCAATCCAGCGCCTGGGGCCGAATCGGGTCAGGGCCAGATTGCTCGGTACGCCACACAAGACGTAGCCGATAAAGAAGATCCCGGCACCCAGGCCGTAGACCGTTTCGCTAAACTTGAGGGCGTCAAGCATCTGTAATTTGGCAAAGCCAACGTTTACCCGGTCGAGGTAATTGAACAGATAGCAGATAAAAATAAACGGAATCAAGCGCAGGGTGATGCGTTTGTAGATGGCGTTTTTATCGTCATCGCTGATCAGCGATGCGGTGGCGCTCTGTGACATCTTATGTCTCTCTTTATTATGTTTTTTCACGATCCAGGGGTAACGTTGACCGCAGCTTGAGTCTCGGTCACCACAACGCTGCTGTCTTTGTGCTGTCGCACAGCATTTCGCCAAGCGCTCTGTGCCCGTGAACAAATGTACCCAAGGATAGTCACCCCATGTTTGAACTGGACCACGATTTGGCGCAGGACATCGTTGACCGTGCGATGGCCATTTTGCCTTACAACGTAAACGTTATGGACAGCCAGGGCCTGATCCTGGGCAGTGGCGAGCCCGAGCGTATCAATACCCGGCACGAAGGGGCGCAATTGGTGCTGGCCAATGGACGGGTGGTGGAAATCGACGCACAAACGGCCAAATGCCTTAAGGGCGTGCAGCCGGGTATCAACTTGCCACTGCTGCTCGACCAGCGACTGATCGGGGTGCTGGGCCTGACTGGCGAGCCCGAGCTGCTGCGCACCTATGCCGAACTGGTGCGCATGACCGCCGAAATGCTGGTGGGCCAGCGCTTTCAGCAGGCCGAGCAACAATGGCGACGCCAGCGTTGTGATGACTTGGTGGCTTTGCTGCTCAGCGAGGGCGGTGACTCCCCGCGCCTGATTGATGAGGCCCAGCAGCTGGGGCTCAAGCCGCAGCTGTCTCGCATCCCCTATCTGTTCGAGCTGGGCAAGGGACAAAGTGCCGAGGCTTTGAGTGCCTGGTTGCAATCACGCTACCCGGACAGCTGGTGTGTGTGCCCGGCAACCGGGTCCCTGCTGTGGTGCCGCCCTGCAACCGCTGCACTGGATGATCTGCGTTTGCTGAAGAGGCTCGACGGCCAGGGCTGGCAGGTATTGCGCATTGCTGCGGGCGGGCAGGCCGATGCGCTCAAGGGGTTGCGCCGCTGTTACCGCCGGGTGGGGGATTTGCTGGCCTATGGCCGTGATGTGCTGCCGCACACCCGGTTGTTAACCCTTGATCGCTATCGCTTGCCGGTAATGCTGTGGCGCCATCGCAATGATGATGCATTGGAAGAACTGCTCGGCCCGCTGCACAAAGTAGTGGCCAAGGACGCCAATGGCCAATTGATTACCACACTGCGCAGTTGGTGCGAGCACGACGGCCAGAGCCAGGCCTGCGCCGATGCGCTGGGGATTCATCGCAACAGCCTGCGTTATCGGATGGAGCGCATCGCGGAATTGAGCGGCGTCGACCCCTTGAGCCTCAATGGCATGCTGGCCCTTTATCTGGGGGTGCAGTTACTGCCCCAGAGCTGAGCATTGTCCAAATGAACAACAAAGCCCGTGATTGCTTGTGCGCCCGACTGGCGTGTTTATGCCCGGTTACTGGCAGCATGGATGGCATAAGAACTGGAGATGCGCCCCATGAAAATCGTGATTGCCCCCGACTCGTTCAAAGACAGTCTGAGTGCCGAAAAAGTCGCCGATGCGATCGCTGCCGGTCTGGCTGATGCCATGCCCCACGCGCAGTTGGTCAAATGCCCGATGGCCGATGGTGGTGAAGGCACGGTCGAAGCGATTGTCGCCGCCGGTAATGGCCAGTTGCGCCGCAATCATGTGCAAGGCCCTCTGGGCGCGCCGGTCGAGGCCCATTGGGGCTGGTTGCGGGACAGCCACACAGCCATCATCGAAATGGCCGAAGCCAGCGGCTTGCAACTGCTCAAGCCGGAGCAGCGCAATGCCTGCATCACCAGCACCTTCGGTACTGGCGAACTGATCAAGGCTGCCCTGGACGCCGGTGCCCGCAGGGTGATCCTGGCTATCGGCGGCAGTGCAACCAACGACGCCGGGGCAGGCGCGTTGCAGGCCCTGGGTCTGGGCTTGTTCGATGCCCAGGGCAATCACCTGCCGCGTGGCGGCCTGGCGCTGGCCCATGTGGCGCGTATCGAACTGTCAGGCCTGGACCCGCGCCTGGCCGAAGTACGCTTTGAAATTGCCGCCGACGTCAACAACCCGCTGTGTGGCGAGCACGGTGCTTCGGCAATCTTCGGCCCGCAAAAAGGCGCATCCGCCGAACAGGTGCGCTTGCTGGATCAGGCGCTGGGGCACTTTGCCGATCACTGTGCAAACGTGCTGCCCAAGGATGTGCGACACGAGCCGGGCTCGGGCGCTGCCGGCGGGCTGGGGTTTGCTGCCAAGGCGTTCTTCGGCGCGCAGTTTCGCGCCGGGGTTGAAGTAGTGGCCGAGCTTGTAGGGTTGGCAGAAGCGGTGAAGGGCGCAGACCTGGTGATCACCGGTGAAGGCCGTTTCGATGCCCAGACCCTGCGCGGCAAAACCCCCTTTGGCGTGGCGAGCATCGCCCGCGCTGAAGGGGTCCCGGTGGTGGTATTGGCCGGCACGTTGGGCGAGGGGTATCAGGCGCTGTATGAGCACGGCATCAACGCGGCATTTGCAATTGCCAGCGGCCCGATGACCCTGCAGGACGCCTGCGCCCGGGCAGCACCATTGCTCACCGACCGGGCGCGGGATATTGCGCGGTTGCTGATCCTGGCCCGGGGTTAAATCCCCCCCTGTGGGAGCGGGCTTGCTCGCGAAAGCATCGCTGTGGTTTGCCAGATCGACCGCGTCGTTTGCATCGCAGGCAAGCCAGCTCCCGCATTGAGGCTACACATCACAGAATCGTGTAAGCTTTGCGGCTCTTCGCATTCGACCCTTAGCGAGCCCTATGCCGTCGCTCTTCAAACGCTCCTTGCTGCCTAAACTGCGCAGCTTTCCGTTGTCCGCCGATGCGCTGAGCATCTTGCCCAGCCCTGCGGATTTTCGCCGCTGCCTGCTGGAGCAGATTGCAGGTGCACGCCATCGCATCACGCTGGTGGCCTTGTACCTGCAACAGGACGAAGCCGGGCAGGAGATCCTCGATGCCCTGCACGCCGCCAAGGCCGCGCGCCCCGAGCTGGAAATTGCCGTGGTGGTTGACTGGCTGCGCGCCCAGCGCGGGTTGATCGGTGCAGGCAAACAGCCCGGCAACGCGGCCTGGTATCAGGCACAAACCGCAGCCCACGACACCCAAGTGCCGATTTATGGCGTGCCGGTGCAGACCCGCGAACTGTTCGGGGTGCTGCATCTCAAGGGCTTTATCGTGGATGACTGCGTGATCTATAGCGGTGCAAGCCTGAACAACGTGTACCTGCACAAGCTCGACAAGTATCGATTCGACCGTTACCACCTGCTGCACAACAAGCCGCTGGCTGACAGCATGCAGCACTTTGTCCAGCATGATCTGATCGAGAGCAAGGCCGTGCATCGCCTCGACCTGCCCACATTGCCTACCACTCGCAGCCTGCGCAGCGCTATCGGGGACTTTCGCAGCCACCTGAAAAAAGCCAGCTACGATACCAGCGCCGGGACTGTCGGCCACTTTGGCCTGTCGGTCAGCCCGCTACTGGGGGTGGGTAAAAACAATCAGCTGAGCCGGGTTATTTGTGAACTGATCGCCAGCAGCCAGCAACAGCTGACCATCTGCACCCCGTACTTCAACCTGCCATTGCCGGTGACTCGTGAAATCAACCGGGCTCTGGAACGTGGAGTGCGGATTGATATCGTGGTGGGCGACAAGACCGCCAACGACTTCTATATCCCGCCGAGCGAACCGTTTCGGGTTATCGCAGCGCTGCCGTATCTGTATGAGCTGAGCCTGCGCCGCTTCGCCAAGAGCCATCAGCGCATGATCGACAACGGTCTGTTGAACCTGCATCTGTGGCGCGAAGGTGGCAACACCTACCACCTTAAAGGCATGTGGGTGGATGACCGCTACACCTTGCTGACCGGCAATAACCTCAATCCACGGGCATTCCGCCTGGATCTGGAAAACGGCCTGTTGATCGACGACCCACGCCGTGAGTTGCTGGAGCCGCGCAGCAAGGAGCTGGAGGCTATCTTTGCCCATACGCAACGTATCGACAACTTCAAGGACCTGGAAACCCTGGCTGATTATCCGCCAGCGGTGGCCAAGTTCCTGCGTCGCGTAAGCCGGGTACGGATCGAACGCCTGCTCTACCGAATTCTCTGAGTACCGGTGGGAGCGAGCTTGCTCGCGATTGCATCGACGCGCCGTGACAGGTACACCGCGTCGCTTCTATCGCGAGCAAGCCCGCTCCCACAGGGTATGGTCAGGGTAATTGCGGGATATACACCACGCTGCCACCTTCGCGTTTGTGCAACAACCGGTCGCCATTGTCCGGCTGGCTGGTGAGGGTCTGGTGATCCATGCTCAAGTAGCCAAGGGGCAGGGGATCGCCACTGCGGTACTGGGCAAAAATCAGCGTACGTTGCGGGTTGAAATGCTGGCCGCTGGTTTTGTCCAGCCAGGCCATTAACCCGGCACTGTCGCCATCGCGAGGGTAATCCTGGCTCTGGTCGATATAGAAGAACGGCTCGCCTTCATTCTGCACATACATGGGCAGTTTGTTGTCGACATCAATCATCACCATGCGCCACTGATCCCAGGGCGCCTGCTGGCTGGCCCGCGCTTTCACATCCTGGCCAAACTGGATAACCCCGCCGCCGCCGTTGGACCACGGATAGAACACCCCCAGCACCAACAGCAGTAACGTCGCACTCATGCCGAAACCGATGTTCCAGCGGCGCGGGTTGGTTTTGCCTTGCGCCATGCGCTGGGTCACCCACCAGGCCGCCAGCAGCTGGGCCAACGGCACCAGCGGCAACACGTAATAACTGCGCCGGCTGCCGCTGGCGGTGAAAAATACAAACAGCAAACCCAGCCCCCACAC
The DNA here is from genome assembly GCF_009600035.1 of Pseudomonas sp. FSL R10-2964. Lineage (NCBI taxonomy): Bacteria > Pseudomonadati > Pseudomonadota > Gammaproteobacteria > Pseudomonadales > Pseudomonadaceae > Pseudomonas > Pseudomonas sp. FSL R10-2964. Next base: position 19,229 of record NZ_WIWH01000056.1, read on the forward strand.
CAGCCACCGCGTATTGGGCTCGATATGCCGCCATTGACGTACGGCCACCCACAGCCCGATCATCCAGAATGGTGCCCAGGGCAGGGTGTAGGCCGGCAAGTAGATCAGGTAGGTGTAGATCGGCCCCATATGGTCAAAGGGGTTGAAGAACCGCACCACGTTTTCACGTAGCACCAGTTCCAGCCCGCTTTCGCCATAGGTGGGCGCGCCATACAGGTGGGACAGCACGAAGGGCAGCATATATACGGCCCCGGCAACCACCAGGGCGAGGAGCAAACGCAGGTTCAGATGACGCTTCCAGCGTTGTTCACTTAGCAGATGAGGCAACAGCACCAGCCCTGGCAGGATAAAACCGATCAGCCCCTTGAGCAGCGAGGTCAGGGACAGCAACAGGAAAAACACACAGTACCGGCTCAGACGGGTGTCATCGGGGCCGCGCCAGTACCACCAGACTGCCGCCAGCAAGCCGAACACCGTAAGGATGTCCGCCGTGGCCACCCGCGCCCAGAATACAAAGTAGAAGGTCGTGGCCAGCATCCAGCCAGCGATCAGCCCGGTGCCCTTGCGAAACAACTGCTCGCCGAGCAGGTACACCAGCCACACGCTTAGCCAGGCGGCAATAACGGATGACAGGCGCAAGGACCAGTTGCCCAGGCCACCCATCAAGCTTGCGGTTGCCGTGATCAGCCAGTACGAGGGCAGGGGCTTGTCGTAGTAGGGCGAGCCTTTCAGATAAGGATCCAGGTAATCACCGCTCTGCAGCATCTGCAGGGCGATATTGGCCCAGCGGGTTTCCGGGCCCCAGAGCTCCCGTGAACCCAGGCCCAGCAACAAGAGCAGGGCAGATACGGCCAACAACACCAGCAAGCCTTTTTGCTCGCTGTTCCAGCGTTTGATCAGAGTCATTCAGGCTGAACCTTGGGAAAGATGAAAATCGCGAGATCACCGCGTTCGTAGCGCTTGCCACCCAGCGGCAGCAGCTCGACTTCGTGGGTTTCCAGTGCCGAATGAGCGCGCATGACCACGCCGACCGAGCCGCGTAAACGTGCCTCCTTCATCCAGCGATCGATGCTATCCATATCAACCTGACGCCCGGCTGAATCGGCATAACCCAAACCATATTTAAGCTCTCCGGTGCTGTTATAGAGCGTGATATCAGGCCGACCCAGGCGCCAGGACAGGGCCGATGCCGCGCCCAGGTCATTGCTGAGCAGCGTGCGGGCCTGACTCAGTTCCTGTACATGCTCGGCAATAAACTGATCGGGCATTTTGCTGTTGATGATCACTCCCGGCATCGCAGCGGGCAACAGCGCCACCAGCACACCCATGCCCATCGCAGGTGCTGCCCACAGCAGCAGCGGGCGTAGGGCTTGCAGGGCGTTGCTAGGCTCTGTACGTAAACCCAAGAAATACGATTTTCTGTAAAATACACCGCCATTAAAGCCAGGAGGCCAAGATG
>NZ_WIWH01000057.1:0-19741 GCF_009600035.1 Pseudomonas sp. FSL R10-2964
TGTTGCGGTCGGTATAGCCGTTGGTGCTCAGCCCCGGGGTGTAGCGCAGGGCCTGGGTCAGATCGTGGGCGCCCTGCTGGAAAGCTTTGCTGGCGACTGGAGTGACTGCGAGGCCTATCGCGGGGCCAACAGCAATATGCACGGTGTCGAAGCTTTTCTGGCCCTGGCCGATGTCCTCGATGAAGACCTGTGGCTCGATCGCGCCCTGTCGATTGCCGAAAAGCTTGTTCACCAGCATGCAGCGCAATCCGGCTACCTGCCCGTGGAGCATTTCGACAGCCAGTGGCAGCCATTGCCCGATTACAACCGGGACAACCCGGCAGACGGTTTTCGCCCGTTCGGCAAAACGCCCGGCCACGCCTTCGAATGGGCGCGCCTGCTGTTGCACCTCGAGGCGGCCCGCATGCAACGCGGCCTGGCGGCGCCCGAATGGCTGCTGGAAGACGCGCGGCGGTTATTCGCCAGTGCATGCCAGTTCGGCTGGAACGTCGATGGTGGCTGCGGAATCGTCTACACCGTGGACTGGAACCACCAGCCGCTGGTGCGTGAGCGTCTGCACTGGACCCTGGCCGAAGCCTCGGCAGCTGCGGCGGCGTTGTTGCAACGCAGCGGTGAGCATGAATACGAAGTCTGGTATCAACAGTTCTGGGACTATATCGACCTGTACATGATCGACCGCCAGAACGGCAGCTGGCATCACGAACTGGGGATCGACAACCTGCCTTCGCAAAACATCTGGCCGGGCAAGCCGGACCTTTACCATGCTTACCAGGCCACGCTGCTGCCCCGTTTGCCGTTGGCTATCAGCCTGGCCAGCGCGCTCAAGCTGCGGCGCTGAGCAATCCCGCCCCCGTAGCAGAGCGCTCCCTCACCAATCGTATTTGACCTCCAGCGACGCCGTGCGCTGCTGGCCGTAGTAGCAGCCAAAGCTGTAGTTGCACGAAGATACGTACTCTCGATCAAACAGGTTCTGCACGTTCAGCCGGGTACTGACACCCTTGAAGCTCGCATCCAGGGCCGCGAGGTCATAGCTGAGCGTTGCGTCATACACCACAAACGACGGCGTCTTGAAAGTGTTATCCGAGTCGCCGAAGTTTTTCCCGGTATAACGTGCACCGCCGCCCAGGGTCACGCCCGCCAGGGCCTGTCCGGTGAAGTGGTAGTCGGCCCACACGCTGGCTGCCCAGGGTGCCTGTGCCTCGCTGCGGTTGCCTTCATTGCCATAGTTGGACTTGGTGTAGAACACGTCCAGATACGACAGCGAGGCGATCAGGTCGATGTTGCTGAAACTGCTTTTGCCTTCAAGTTCGATCCCCCGCGACCGGACCTCGCCTTCCTGGATTTGATACTCCTGGTACTGCAAGTCACCGGTCAGGACGTTTTGCTGGGTGATTTCAAATACCGAGGCGCTGAGCAAAGTGCTCTCATCGGGCTGGTATTTGACCCCCACTTCATATTGCTTGCCCGTCATGGGCACGAACGCCTTGCCACCTCGGGCCGGTGCCGCAGTGCCCACGGAAGGCAGGAAGGATTCGGTGTAGCTGATATACGGCGCCAGACCAAACGAAGTGACATAGGTCAGGCCCACACGCCCGGTGAACTTGCTATCGCTCTGGATCTCGTGGGAGTTGGCCAGCAAGTCATTGTTGTCGACCTTGGCCCAATCCTGGCGACCGCCAATGGTCAGGATAAAGTTGTTCAGTTTGATCTGGTCCTGCACATAAAAACCGGTCTGCTTGACCCTGTTATCCCATTTGGTAGTCAGGGTCGGCACACCCGTGGTGCGGTAGTTGGTGGGGTTGTAGAGGTCAATCACCTCGCTGCCGGACAGGTTGTAGCCCTGGAACTTGCGGGTGAAGTCACGGTAGTCGAGCCCCACCAGCAGGGTGTGCTGCACAGGCCCGGTGGTGAAGTCACTTTGCAGGTGGTTGTCGAAAGTATAAGAGCTGTTTTGCTGGCGCCAGTCGAGCTTGGTGCGGCTGGCATGGGTATCGGTGGCGCCGTCCGGGGCGGTGACGAAACGGTTCAGGTAAAAGCCCTTGTAACGGTCATTGACGTCGATGTAGCTCAGGCTCTGGCGATAGGTCATGACCTCGTTGAAGGCATGGGAAAACTGGTAGCCGAGCACATATTGATCGCGCTTGTAGTCGTTCCATTTCGAGTCGCCCGAGAAGAAGTCTCGATCTATCTTGTTGCCTTGGGAGTTGCGGTACAGACTGCCCACGGCCGGCAAGGACTGGTAGTCGGCCAGGGCATCGTCCCGTTGCACTTGCGCGTAGACCGTCAGTTCATTGCGCTCATCCGGCGCCCAGGTGAGACTGGGCGCCAGCAGCATGCGGGAATCTTCGGTGTAGTCGATTTGCTCGCTGCCGGTGTTGCCGACGCCGATCAGCCGGTAGCTCAGGGTTTTGCCTTCATCCAGCGGGCCGGTGGTATCGAAGGCCAGGTTGTAACGGTCAAAGCTGCCGGTGCCGACCTTGATTTGATGCCTGGCCTCGGTGCTCGGGCGCTTGGCCACCATATTGATCATGCCCCCCGGCTGGTTTTGCCCGTACAGAACGGAGGACGGCCCCTTGAGCACTTCGATGCGCTCCAGGGTGTAGGGGTCGATCTGCGGGGTGCCGCCCAGGCTGCCCGCCGAAGGCAGATAGGCGCCATCAAGGTAGAGCAGGGTCGGGGCAAAACCGCGGCTGGTGATTTCATCGGCAATGGTGTTGCGGTCGGTATAGCCGTTGGTGCTCAGCCCCGGGGTGTAGCGCAGGGCCTGGGTCAGATCGTGGGCGCCCTGCACTTCAACCTGATCAGCAGTGACCACGTTGATGGTTTGCGGAATCTCGAGGATCGGTGTGTCGGTCTTGGTGGCGGTGGCCGAACGGGTGGCGACAAAGCCGTCAACATGGCCACGACCATCCTCACCCAGACGCGCAGACACGTTGGTTGCGCCCAGATTCAGTACCCCGTCACCGGCATTGGGGTAGACACTCAAGGCACCGCTACCGGTCACGCCCAGGCCCAGCCCGCTGCCCGCCAGCGCGCGTTCGGCGGCCTGTTGCGGGGTGTACATGCCATTGACCGGCGCGGAGGTTTTACCCTGCAACAAGGCCGGGGCCACCGACAGGGTCAGGTTGCTGTCGCGGGCAATGCGGCTCAGGGTCACGCCCAGGGGCGCGGCAGGCAAGTCAAAAAAACGCGTGGCATTTTGCTCGCCAGACAGGGTTTCGGCCACCGCGCTCAGCGGGTAACCGCCAATGCTCAGGGTGATGGCCAGCGCCAGCAGGCAGGTTTTGGGATGGGCGTACGGCATGGGGCATCCTTTCTCGTTGCAAGGTAGGCAGTTGTAACCTTGACCAACGAGAAAGCCTTTCCCCTCACCTTATCTGCAATTAATTCGCATTCATTGGTTTTTACTGGCGCACATCGATCAGGGTCAGCCACGGCCCATAGCGCGTGATCTTGATCGGCAAGGTTTGCGCCAGCGTATTCAGGGTGTGTGCGGTGTTGTCCAGCGGGAATACACCGAATACCCGCACCCGCGCGGCTTCCGGGCTGATACGCAGCATGCCGGTCTGGTAGGGCCGCAGCGCCTCGACCAGGGCTGACAGGGGTTCGTCGTGCAGCTCGACCCGGCCCGCGAGCCAGTCGGGCTGGCTACGGGATGTGGGGGTTTGCGGGTCTATCCGGGTGGCGGTAAATGACGCCGCCCGACCGGTTTCGAGGTGGAGTTGCTGACCGCTCAGGGTGTGCAACTGCACGCTGTGCTGTTGCACGCTGGCCAGGCTTTCAGTGCTGCCCTGGCGCACCATAAAGCGCGTGCCAAGGGCTTGCACCTGGCCCTGGGCAGTGCTCACCACAAAAGGACGCTGGGCGTCGGCTGCCACATCCACCTGCAACTCGCCTTCACGCAGGTGCACCCGGCGCTGATCGCCATTGAAGTCGATATCCACCGCACTGCGGGCGTTGAGGGTGAGCAGGCTGCCATCGGCCAGTTCGACGGTTTTGCGCTCGCCGGTGGCTGTCTGGTAATCGGCCGTCAACCCCGTCAGGGGCGTCACGCGATCCACCAGACCCGCGGCACCCAGGCCGAGCACCAACAGCAGCAGGCCGCCTTGCAGGGTCTTTTTGCCCGATGGCGATGTACCGGCCAGCAGCGCCCGACGTACCGCCTGCAATTGCCCCGGGCTGCGCCGCTCAACCGATTGCAGATCGGCTACGGGAGCCTTGAGCACCCCGGCGACCCGCTGCCACGCAGCCAGATGTGCCGGGTTTTCGGCCAGCCACGCCTTGAACACCTGACGCTCCGACGGGCAGGCCTGGCCGGACTCGAGGCGCAGCATCCAGTCAATGGCGGCACGGGTGGTCGGGTCAACCTTGGCTGTACTCATGGGCTCTCCGCCGTTTGCGACAGGCAATGAACAAAAGCGCGGCGCAAGTCGCGCTCAACGGTGGCCAGGGATACGCCCAGTTGCTCGGCAATGGCCTGCTGGGGCATACCTTCAAGACGATTGAGCAAAAAGGCGCGCTTGACCCGCGATGGCAAACCTTCGAGCAGGCAATCAATGGCTTCGATCGCCTCACGGACCAGGGCAATGTCTTCTGCAGAAGGTGCGTAGGCCAGAGGCAGCTCGGCCAGTTGGTCGAGATAGGCTTGCTCAAGCTTGCGCCGCCGCCACAGTGAGCAGAGCAAGCGCCGGGCAACGGTACTCAGGTAAGCCCGAGGCTCCTGGATACGTTCCAGTTGGCGGGCATCCCAAGCGCGCAAAAATGTGTCCTGGGCCAGATCGGCCGCATCCTGCGGGCATCGTACCTGTCGCGACAACCAGCCGCGCAGCCACGCGTGATTGTCGTGATATAGACTGGCCAGCAGCCTTTGGGGATCCACAGGACTCGACACGATAGATAACCATACTTAAATAGCAATAAGTCGCATTATCGTCGGATCAAGCATAAATGCAAGCCATGTGGGAGCGGGCTTGCCCGCGATGCAGGCGGCGCGGTTATTCAGCCTGACCGCGCTGATGCCATCGCGAGCAAGCCCGCTCCCACAAAAGCACGACCTTCAGCGCCCGCCGCCCAGGTCAAGAAAGGTGCCGGTGGTATACGACGCCTTGTCCGACAGCAGCCAAACAATGGCTTCGGCCACTTCTTCCGGCCGCCCGCCACGCCCCATGGGGATGATAGGTTCAAGCTTGCTGACCCGGCCCGGATCGCCGCTCAAGGCGTGAAAATCGGTGAAGATATAGCCCGGCCGCACCGCGTTGACCCGGATCCCCTCGCCCGCCAGTTCCTTGGACAGCCCCAGGGTGAAAGTGTCCAGCGCGCCCTTGGAGGCGGCGTAATCGACGTATTCACCGGGCGAACCCAGGCGGGCCGCCACCGACGACACGTTGACGATATTACCGCCCTGCCCGCCGTAACGTGGCGACATGCGCAGCACGGCATGCTTGGCACACAGAATGGGCCCCAGCACATTGGTTTTCAGGGTGTGCATGATGCGCAGGTCGGTCAGCTCGTCGACCCGCGATTTGAGCCCCACGGTGCCGGCGTTGTTGACCAGCGCGGTGACAGGCCCCAACTGTTCGTCAACTTCGAGAAACAGGCGAATGATTTCCTCTTCGTCGCTGACATCGGCACGCACGGCAATGGCCTTGGCGCCCATGGCGCGAACCTGCGCCAGCACCTCATGGGCCGCAGCATCATCGGTCAGGTAGTTGATGCAGATCCGATAACCCTGCTTTGCAGCCAGCAAGGCCGTGGCAGCGCCTATGCCGCGGCTGCCGCCGGTGATCACGATGACTTTATCCATAAATACGTGTTCCCCTTACACCGATCCAAATCTGGCTGTCAGAATAACCGCGAAGGCCCGGTTTTGTCAGGTCGCTGTTTTGTTGCCCGGCCCGGCGGGTTCGGCACCTTGGATATCGGCCATGAATTGCTCCGCCGGCAGCGGCTCGCCCAGCAGAAAACCTTGCAGGGCATCACAGCCAAGCGTGGTTAAAAAACTTTGCTGGGTATCGGTCTCCACCCCTTCGGCGACGATACGCAAACCCAGGGCCTGGCCCAGCGCGACAATGGCCGAGACAATCGCCGCATCGTCGCTGTCGTGCTCCAGGTCGCGCACAAAACCGCGGTCGATTTTCAGTTCATTGGCGGGCAGGCGCTTGAGGTACATCAGGCTGGAATAGCCAGTGCCAAAGTCATCGATGGACAGGTCCACGCCCATTTGCGACAGCCGCTGCAACACCACCATGCTCGCATCGGCATCGCTCATGGCGGTGGTTTCGGTGATTTCCAGGGTCAGGCTGTTGGCCGGCAACCGATGACGCTCCAGCGCCGCGACCACGCTGTCAACCAGCCCTGAATAGCAGAACTGCAATGCCGACAGGTTGACCGCAATGCGCCAGTGGCTATAGCCCTGATCGAACCAGATGCGCATCTGGCGGCAGGCTTCATTGAGCACCCAGTCACCGATGGGGATGATCAGGCCGGTTTTTTCCGCCAGGTCGATAAAACTTTCCGGCAGCAGCAACCCTTGCTGCGGATGCTCCCAGCGCAACAGCGCTTCGGCCCCCACCGGCCGGCTGTTGCTGGCATCGAACTTGGGCTGGTAGTGCAGGCGAAACTGCTGCAGCTCCAGGGCCTGACGCAAGTCCTGCAGCAGTTGCAATTGCTTGCGGGCATTGGTGTTCATCGACGCGTCGAAAAAGCTGTAGCCATTTTTGCCCGCGCCCTTGGCGTGATACATCGCCGCATCGGCGTTCATCAGCAGCTCTTCGGCGGTCAGGCCATTGCCGGGGTACAGGGCGATACCAACACTGGCGGAGATCAGCAGCTCATGCTCATCGACCCGGAACGCCCTGGACAACAGACCCACCTGCCGCGCTGCCACTTGCGGTGCGTCATCAGGCTCCAGCAGACGCACCAGCAGCACAAATTCGTCGCCGCCAATACGCGCCAGGGTGTCCTGGCTGCGCAACTGCTCGCGCAGGCGCAGGGCAACTTCCCGCAGCAAACGGTCGCCCAGATGATGACCAAAGGCATCGTTGACCGGCTTGAAGCCATCGAGGTCGATAAACATCAGCGAGAAGCAGCCGCCCTGCTCCGCCACCTTGCTCATCGCCTGACCGATACGGTCAGCCAGCAGGATGCGGTTGGGCAACCCGGTCAGGGTGTCGTGCAGCGCCAGTTGGGTCAGCTCTTCGTTGGCCAGGGTCAGGGAGTCCGCCAGGGCAGCTGTACGGGCATCGAGGCGGGCATCAAAAATAGAGGTCAGCAGGGCGATGACCAATACCGCCAGGCTGGACACCAGTACCAGATTGTCCAGGCCGTTACCGCTCAGACCGTCGATGGCGGCACCGCAAAAACTGCCGATGGGAAAATTCGCCGCAGCCATACCGGTGTAATGCATGCCGACAATGGCCAGCCCCATGATTACCGCAGCACCACCGCGCATCAGCCGCACGTAAGGGGTTTGCCGGCGCAGACGAAACGCGATCGACAACGCGGCCGCCGAGGCCCCCACCGCAATCACCAGCGACAGGCCAAACAGTGCCGGGTCGTAATCGATGCCCGGTTGCATGCGCAACGCGGCCATGCCGCTGTAGTGCATGGCGCTGATGCCCGCGCCCATGATCAGGGCGCCGAACAACAACTGCAGCGCCGGCAAACGCGGCTGGCTGACCAGCCACAAGGCAAAGCCCGAAGACAGGATGGCAACCAGCAATGACCACAGGGTCAGCCCCAGGTCGTAGCCCAGCGCCAGTGGCAACTGCAACGCGAGCATGCCGATAAAGTGCATCGACCACACGCCAAAGCCCATTGCCAGTGCACCGCCGGCAATCCACAGGTACTGGGTACGGCCGCGCGCCGTGGCGATGCGACCACTCAGGTCAAGGGCGGTATAAGAGGCCAGAATGGCCACACACAGGGAAATCAGGACCAGCGCGGGGGAGTAACTAGCGGAAACCATGGGCCTACTCGTGAACAGATGCCGAACAGCGTCCATGCCCGGTAAAGAAGCGCAATTGTACTGCTTCCCTGCATTTACGCACCTATCCGCGCGACTAAATCCTTAAGCTCCATGCCCGCTCCCACAAAGAAACTGTCCTCCTGCCTTCAGCTCAGCTCAAACAACCCCGCCGCCCCCATCCCGCCGCCAATGCACATGGCAACCACGACAAACCGCGCACCACGGCGGCGACCTTCGAGCAGGCTGTGACCCACCATCCGTGCACCCGACATGCCGAACGGATGACCAATGGCTATCGCCCCGCCATTGACGTTCAGGCGGTCATTGGGGATCTGCAGAAAGTCACGGCAATGCACCACCTGACAGGCGAACGCTTCGTTGATCTCCCAGAGGTCAATATCCGCAACGGTCAGGCCAAAACGTTTGAGCAACTTGGGAATCGCATACACCGGACCAATGCCCATTTCCTCCGGTGCACAACCACTCACGGCAATCCCGCGATACACGCCCAGTGCTTCGATACCGCGCTGCCTGGCTTCGGCACGGCTCATCAGCAATACCGCAGCGGCCCCATCGGAAAACTGCGAGGCGTTGCCTGCCGTGATGAACTCACCCTGTTCAATCCACTTGCCGTCTTTCCACACCGGTTTGAGGGTCGACAGGTCTTCAAGGGTGGTGGAGGGACGGTTGCACTCGTCACGGTCCGCGATCACGTCCTGATGACCGGCGGGCTTGCCTTCCTTGTCAAAGCACAGCTTGCGCGCCGCCAAGGGCACGATCTCATCGGCAAACAGGCCCTCAGCCTGGGCGGCGGCAGTACGTTGCTGGCTCTGCAACGCATACTGATCCTGTACCTCGCGGCTGATGTTGTAGCGCCGCGACACGATTTCGGCTGTTTCGAGCATCGGAATATAAGCCGTCGGCATGCACTCAAGCACGGCCTCGGACTGGGCGCGGTAGGTGTTTTTGTACTTGTTCTGGGTCAGCGACAATGACTCCACGCCACCGGCCACGGCAATCTTCATTTCGCCGGTCATGATGCCATTGGCCGCCACGCCGATACTCATCAGGCCCGAGGCGCACATGCGATCGAGCGCCATGCCCGGCACAGTATCGGGCAAACCGCCGGTGTACGCACACAGGCGGCCGATGTTGTAACTCTGAGTGCCCTGCTGGGCGGCGGCACCCATGATCACGTCTTCCACCGAACCCGGCTCGATACCCGCGCGCTCGACCACGGCACGCACCACGTGACCGCCCAGCACAGGCGCCTCGGTATCGTTGAACGAGCCACGAAAGGATTTGGTCAAGGCAGTGCGGGCGGTGGATACGATCACAACGTCATTCAAATTCATGTTCAAGGCTCACTGTTCAAGGGGGTTGAAGGTGTAGCGGCTGATGGTGTCCACCACGCAGCCGGGGCGTTCGCTGCCCTCGATTTCGACGCTCATGCGCACTACAGCCTGCACGGCCTGGCCCTGCATCTCGACCCGCACCAACTGGCCATGGCCGCGAATCCGCGAACCGACCTTGACCGGCGCAGGGAAGCGCAGGCGGTCACTGCCGTAGTTGACGCCCATGGCCAGGTTCTCGAACTGCATCAGTTGCGGCATAAACAGATTGGCCAGGGCCAGGGTCAGGTAACCATGGGCGATGCAGGCGCCAAATGGCCCGGTGGCGGCGCGCTGAGGGTCGACATGGATCCACTGGTGATCGCCCGTGGCTTCGGCAAACAGGTTGATCCGTTCCTGGGTCAGCAGCAGCCAGTCTGTGCGCCCCAGATCCATGCCCTCGGCCGCCAGCAACTGCCCGGTGCTGCTGAAAACTGTGCTCATGCTCTGTTCCTCACGCTTGTTGCGAGCTGACGGGCAGCACTTCGCCGACCATGTACGAGGCATAGTCACTGGCCAGAAACACCATGACATTGGCCACTTCCCACACTTCGGCGGCGCGGCCAAAGGCTTCGCGGCTGGTGAGCTGGTCGAGCAATTCGCTGCTGGCGGCTTTTTTCAGAAAGTCGTGCAGGGCGATCGACGGCGCCACAGCGTTGATCCGCACGCCGTTTTCGGCGGCTTCCAGGGCGCTGCAGCGGGTCAGGGCCATGACCCCGGCCTTGGCCGCAGCGTAGTGGGCCTGCTCCTTTTGCGCGCGCCAGCCCAGTACCGAGGCGTTGTTGACGATGGCCCCGGCACCACGACGCTCCATATGCGGGAGCATGGCGCGAGTCATGCGCATGGTGCCGGTCAGGGTGATATCCAGTACCGACGACCACTGCTCATCGGTCATTTCGGTCAGGCGCACCTGACCGCCAAGCCCGGCGTTGTTGATCAGCACATCGACACCGCCCAGCGCATCCTCAGCGGCGGCGACCAGGGCTTGCACGTCGGCTTCGACGGTGACGTTGCACAGCTGCCCGTAGACCGCCTGCAAGCCGGTTTCGGCCTTTAGCCGCTCGACTGCCTCATCGAGACGACGCGGGTGGATATCGGAAATCATCAGGGCGCGACAGCCCTCTTCCGCGCAGCGTTTGGCCGCGGCATAACCGATACCGGCGCCGGCTGCGGCAGTGATCAAAATCGACTTGCCAGCCAGTAACTGGTGGCCGGGGACATAGGGAGGTGCTTGTCTCATGGTTGAATTCTCTTGTTAAGCGGCAAATCAAAAGCCCCTCACCCTGGCCCTCTTCCAAAGGGAGGGGTTGGGGTGAGGGCCAGCGGTATCAGCTACCCCACACCCGCTGCGGTGCAGGCGCTTCGGCCAGAATCTGGCCCAGGGCAACCCCCACTTCTTCGGGTTGCCATTGCGCGCCCTTGTCGCGGGTCACCCCGGTGCGCCAGCCATCGCCCAGGGACAATCGCCCACCCTGGCTTTCGATGATCTGCCCGGTAACATCCCCCGACAGTTCGCTGCCCAGCCATACCACCAGCGGCGCGACGTTTTCCGGTGCCCATGAATCAAAGCCACCGTCTTCAGGTTTTTTCACCATGTCCGGCATCGCGCTTTCGGTCATCGAGGTCCGCGCCGCCGGCGCCAGGGCATTGGCCGTCACGCCGTAGCGCCCCAGCTCGGCTGCCTGCACCAGGGTCAGCGCGGCAATCCCGCCTTTGGCTGCGCTGTAGTTGGACTGCCCCACCGACCCCTGCAGGCCCGCGCCGGAACTGGTGTTGATGATCCGTGCCGCCACCGGCCGGCCGGCCTTGGCCAGGTCGCGCCAGCGCTTGCCAAGGATATTGGCCAGGCAAAAATGCCCCTTGAGATGCACACGCATGACCGCATCCCAGTCCTCTTCAGCGAGGCTGATAAACATGCGGTCACGCAGGATTCCGGCGTTGTTGACCAGCACATGCACTTCGCCAAACGCGGCCAGGGCGGCGTCGACGATGTGCTGTGCCGTGGCCAGGGTAGTGATGTCATCGGCATTGGCAATGGCCTGCCCACCGGCCTGGAGGATTTCTGCCACGACCTCTTCGGCGGCTTCGCGACGAATATCGTTGACCACCACATTGGCGCCCTGCCCGGCGAACGCCAGCGCGTAAGCGCGGCCCAAACCGCCGCCCGCGCCGGTAATGATGACGGTACGTTCTGCACAAATTGCCATGTCGTTGCTCCTAGAGGCGTTCAATAATCGTCACGTTGGCTTGACCGCCGCCTTCGCACATGGTCTGCAAACCGTAGCGGCCACCGCTGTGCTCAAGCTGGTTGAGCAGGCCGGTCATCAACCGTGCACCGCTTGCCCCCAACGGATGGCCGAGAGCAATTGCACCGCCGTTGGCGTTGGTCCTGGCCGGGTCGAAATCCAGCTCCTTGGCCCAGGCCATCACCACCGAGGCGAAGGCTTCGTTGATTTCAACAAGGTCAATGTCCTGCATGCCCATGCCAGCCTTTTTCAGCGCGGCACGGGTGGCGGCAATCGGGGCCCTGAGGTGCCAGATCGGGTCGTCGCCCAGCACCGACAGGTGATGGATCCGCGCCCGAGGGGTGAGGTTGTAGCGTTTGAGCGCCGCCTCGGAGACCACCAGCAAGGCAGCCGAGGCATCGCAGGTCTGGCTGGATACCGCAGCGGTGATTGACGCAAACTCGGCAAACACCGGCTCCAGTTCGGCCATTTTGGCCAGGCTGGTTTGGCGTGGTGTTTCATCGTCCCATACCCCTTCGCAGGGCACGATTTCGTTGACGAAACGGCCCGCGGCCATGGCGGCCAGCGCCCGGCGATGGCTCTCCAGGGCATAGGCTTCCATGTCCTGGCGGCTGATGTTCCAGTGGTCGGCGATACGCTGAGCGGCGTAGAACTGGTTGACCGGCTGTTTGCCAAAGCGCGCTTGCCAGCCCTTGCTGCCGGAGAACGGGTCGGCAAAGCCCAGTGGCTGCCCGGCCAGCATCGCCGAGGAAATAGGGATCTGGGTCATGGTTTGCACACCACCCACGGCAATCACATCCTGGGTGCCACTCATCACCGCCTGCGCGGCGAAGTGCAGCGCCTGTTGTGACGAACCGCACTGGCGATCGATGGTGGTGCCCGGCACGTTCAGCGGCAAACCGGCGGCCAGCCAGCTGGTGCGGGCGATATCACCGGCCTGGGAGCCGATGGTGTCGACACACCCAAAAATCACGTCGTCATATTCGTCGGCCGGAATTGCGTTGCGCTCTACCAGTGCTTTGAGCACATGGGCGCCGAGATCGATGGCATGGACGTGGGCCAGGCCGCCCTTGCGCTTGCCGGTGGGGCTGCGCAATGCATCAACAATATAGGCTTCAGGCATCGGTCAATCCTCGAAGGTGTGACCGCAGCCCAGAGGCGCCGCGCCACTCAATACATATTCGGCCACACGGGCCTTGTGCAGCGCACGGTCGCCCCAGGCACTGTCCAGTGCCCAGGCGCGCTTCATGAACATTTGCAGGTCGACTTCCCAGGTGTAACCCATCGCCCCATGCACCTGGATGCCGTGGCGGGCCGCCAGCCAGCTGGCTTCGCAACTGGCCAGGCGCGCCTGGGACACCCACACGGCGGCATTCGGTTCATTGTGTGCCAGGGCGTAAGCGGCGCGGTACAGCACCGGTTTGGCGAACTCCAGCGCAGTAGCCACGTCGGCCAGATGATGCTTGACTGCCTGAAAACTGCCGATGGGCTTACCGAATTGTTTACGCTGCGCGGCGTAGTCCACCGATAAATCCAGCATGCGCTGAGCCAGCCCGAGCAACTGCCCGGCCACCGACAGCGCGCCACGATCAAGGGTTTGCGCCCACAGCTGGCGGCCCTGTTCGCCCTGCGCCACCAGGGTGGCTGCGCCGGGTTGCCAACTGACCTGCGCCAGGCGCCGAGAGGCATCGATACTGGCGTGATTTTGCACATCCACCTGGCTACGCGGCACGGCGTGGACTTCATCGCCATGGGCCAGCAGCAGTAAGTCAGCGTGGGCGGCATCGGCCACCAGCGGATTGACCGGGTGCCCGATGGCCACCCGCAAACTGCCGTCGGCAATGCGTTCCAGCCATTCGCCGCGACGGGCTACGCCGTCATCCAGCCCGGCGATCAGCGCACTGGCCACATAAGCGGTATCACCCAGGGAATCAGGAATGGCGTAGTAACCCAGTTCCTGGGTCATCAGGGCCCAGGCCACATCGTCCATGCCCAGGCCACCGAAGGCCTCGGGGATCGACAATGCGGTCAGGCCCTGCTCGGCGATCTTGTTACGCAAATCCGGGGAGCGACCGACATCGGTTTCCCAGATTTCACGGAGCATTTCGGGGGCCGCTTCGGTCATCAGAAAACGGCTGATGGCCTCGCGAAAAGAGATCTGGTCTTCGGTAAAGGTAAAGTCCATGCCCGGCCTCACTTCGGCAGGCCGAGCATGCGCTCGGCGATAATGTTGCGCTGGATCTCGTTGGTGCCGGCGTAAATGGGCCCGGCCTGGGCGAACAAAAAGCCGTCCAGCCAGCTGTAGCCGCCCACCGATTGACCGGTCAGCTCGCCACTGGCGCCGAGAATGCGCATGGCGGTTTCGTGCATGCGCAGATCCAGCTCCGACCAGAATATTTTGTTGGTGCTCGACTCGGCGCCAATCTGTGCCCCGCGGCTCAGGCGGCCCACGGTGTGGTACGCAGACAGGGCGTAAGCCTGGGCGTCCGACCAGGCCTTGCACACCGCCTCGCCAAGGCTAGGATCACGATCGGCGCTGGCGCGGTTGGCCTGGTACAGCTCCACCAATTTGCGCGCCGTGTATTGAAAACGGGCCGGGGAACGCAGCAGCAGACCTCGCTCGAAGCCGGCAGTGGCCATTGCCACATGCCAGCCCTGGCCTTCATCGCCAATACGGTTTTCCAGCGGGATGCGCACGTCATCAAAGAACACTTCGGCAAACGCATCCTTGCCGTTCAGGGCCTTGATCGGGCGTACGGTAACACCCGGTGCATTGAGCGGCACCATCACGAAGGACAGCCCGTGATGGCGGCTGGACGACGGATCGCTACGGAACAGGCCGAACAGCCAGTCGGCAAAAATCGCTCGTGTGGACCAGGTTTTCTGGCCGTTGAGCACGTAGCTGTCGCCATCGCGGGTGGCCTTGCTGGTGATAGCGGCCATGTCGGAACCTGCGTTCGGTTCGGACCAGCCCTGGGCCCACATGTCGGTACTGGCGGCCATGCGCGGCAGGAAACGCAGTTTTTGCGCCTCGGTGCCGAACTCCATCAGCGTCGGGCCGAGCAACAGCTGGCCGTTCTGATTGACCCGCATCGGCCCGCCGGCGCCGTAATATTCCTCTTCGAAAATCAGCCACTCGATCAGGTCGCAGCCGCGCCCGCCCAGCTCGGTGGGCCACATGACCATCGACAGACGGTTTTCGAATAATTTGGCTTCCCACTGGCGGTGCTGCTCGAAGCCCTCGCGGGTATCGTAGCTGGCCAGCGGCGTGGTCGGCAGGTTGTCCGCCAGCCATTGGCGCACCTCCTGGCGAAAGGCCTTTTGTTTGGGGGAGTAGGTCAGATCCATCGTCAGCTCCTCAGAAGTTGGCGTCGCGTTTTTCAACGAATGCGCGGCGGGTTTCGGCGGAGTCCGTGCTGTTGTAGGCCTGCAGCGTGAACCCCTGTTCCCAGCGGTATTTGTCTTCCAGGTTGCCGTCTTCGATACCGTTCAGGGCCTCCTTGGCGATGCGGATCATGTCCGGGCTTTTGCTGGCGATCTTGCGGGCAATTTGCAGCGCGGTTTCACGCAATTGCTCACGGGGTACCACGCGCTCGATAAAGCCGTATTGCTGGGCGTCAACGGCACTGATCTTGTCGCCGGTCAAAAACAGATAACGGACTTTCTGCACCGGGAACAGACGCTGCAAATGCGCCCCGCCGCCCATGGCGCCGCGATCCACTTCGGGTAAGGCAAAACTGGCGCAATCGGAGGCAACGACAATATCGGCAGCGCCGGTAATACCGATCCCGCCACCCAGCACATAGCCATGCACGGCAACAATCACCGGCACCGGATTGCGGTGAATGGCCTTGAAGGTGGCGTAGTTGCCGGCATTGACGGTCACGATACGTTCGGGGTGGGCGTCCAGTTCCTTGATATCGACCCCGGCGCAGAAGCCACGGCCCTCGGAGCGGATCACGATGACTCGCACTTGCGGGTCTTGTCCCAATGCTTCGAGAGTACGTGCCAGATCGAGCCATTCCTGGCTGTCGAGGGCATTGACCGGTGGCCGGTCGATCACCAGTTCAGCGACGCCCGCGTCGATACTGGTCTGAAATGCGGTATGGGCTGCGCTGTTCACATGTGCTCCTGGATTGGCAAAAAAACCATGGGAGCAGTATGGGAAGGCGCGCGAGGCGGATCATCGTCCGTTGAGACTAAACATAAGACACAGAGCCACAGGCGCACGCCCTTATAGCCACAAGTAAATGACCGCGGCAGCGATCAATCATCATTAATTAATCACACCCTACGCCATAAGAACTAATGAACTTACGTTTCACTTGGATATTTCACTCAAACAACACAGCACTCTCTTATAAAAACAGATCAGCCGCCCCAGCAGAAAATAACAAAGCTCAAACAATACAACTTGTTGCCATAGCCTGCACTTACAGGAGGAACTCATACAAGCAGGATTATTCACTCAACTATCAAAGGAAGAAAGCCGCAAGATCGCAAGACCAAAGCCACTTAAACGTTCGCACTTGGCTACTTTAACCATCCTGAAATTCTAATATTCTGATCCAGCTTGACCAGCCGGGGGTCGAAAGCCCATTCCAGCCTGATGACAAACGCCAGATATCTGGACGGAATTCAAACTTAATCATCCTCGGCCGATTGGAAAACACTCTGTTTCCACAAATGCATGTTCCTTTACACCTATTATACAACAGGTAAACAAAATGTTAATAAACAAAACCGCTCTGGTTGCTGCGGCAGTAATGGTGTTCGGTGTTTCCAGTGCATGGGCTGCCGACAGTACAAGTACCCAGATTAATATCAGCGCCACTGTTCCAAGCACTGCTTTCTATGCACAAGCCTCTAGCCCGACCTTCGGTCAGGCTGAAGTAATGGGCTATGACATCGGCCAAAACAAAATCAACAGCCTTCGTGAAAACTTCACCTACAAGAGCACAGGCGGTGCATTGCGCGCGTATATCGATGGCGGGCCACGGGCGCTGTTCAACGGTAACACTGCGCACAACATCCCTCTGACCACCAAATTCAACGGTGTGACCCTTACGGCTGCAGCCCTGGAGGTGGCAACCGCCCCCGCCTCCGCCGCAGGCGGTACTGCAGAGCTGGAGGTATCTGCTGGCGCCATACCAACAGGTGCCTCTGGCAATTTCAGTACCGCATTTACCGTGATGTTCGACAGCACGCCACCCACCCCCTGATCTGCCAACACCGTTGATTCATCTGGCGATACCCGCGCCCGGTCGGTTTTCGACCGGGCGCCTCTTCTGGATTGACTGTCCGTTATTAGAGTATTGCGTTTATGTTCCCGATGACTCGCATCGCGGTGACGCTGGCCTTGTTGTTCCCTGCAGCATCAATGGCAGCCGCAGAAGTCAGTACACCCCGAAGTTTGCTTGCCCAGGCCAAAGGCTTGCCGGCTGACTTCGAAGAGCACCTTTTCGATGTACCGCTGGCCGTTCAGGTCGAGCGCAACTCGCAACTGGTGGGTGAAGCCATGGTCGTACTGACCCGCGATGATCGTCTGACCCTCCTTGAGTTCACCGACTTCAACGCCAGCCAGATTCCGGCCAGTGAGCGCGACACCTGGTCGGAGTTTCTCCAGCAAGGAGTGCAACTGGGAGCCTGCACTGGCAAATGCCCCGAACAGTTAATGGCGGTTCATTACAACCTGGAAAACTCCATGGTCTCGTTGCTGACCGCCAGGGCGGAACAGGATTATCAGAAGAGCCGCTATCACGAACTGCCCAGCGGCGGCAGCGGCGGTTTGATTGTGCGCAATCAGCTAAACCTCACCGCCGGCCAGCGAGAGCAAGTTGACGGTCGTTATGGCCTGGAGGCCAGCGGCAGCATCGGCCACTGGAGCCAAACGCTCAACCTGCAACTCACACGCATGGATGGTCCGGACCAAAGTCAGCTCAAACATGCTGTCTATGAAGCCCACACCCAGCGTGAACTGGAAGGTACATTTCTGCGCCTGGGCTATTTCACTCCAGGCTCCGAAGGTTTGACCCGGCAAATTCGCACTTTTGGCGCCAGCCCCGATACCACAGTGGGCATCATGTATGGCAGTTCCGACAGCCTGGTCATCGATCAAGCCAAACCCGGCGTATACCCGGTGTATGTCACCGCCAGTCGTCCGGCAACGGCACAAATCTACCGCAACGGCCTGTTGATCAATTCCCAACTGGTTGCCGCCGGTTTGCAGAGCCTCGATACCCGCCCCTTGCCCAGCGGTATTTACGAAGTCGAGGTTCGCCTGGTCGAAGACGGCCGAGTTAGCAGCACGTCTTCGGAGCTGATCTATAAACCGTCCAACTGGCGCAACTACGACGACCCATGGCGCTATAACCTGTTCGCCGGACGCGAAAGCAAACTGCTGAGCAACTGGGACGACCAGGCCACCGGCGACATGACCGCCGGCGCCTCGCTCAATTACCTGCTGCACCCGCGTGCCATCCTGGGTCTGTCTGCGCGCCAGGTAAAAAACAGGATGCAATGGGGCACCGCCATTGACTGGACGCTGGCCAGCAATCTCACCTTTTATGCCAATCTTTACAAGACTCAAAGCTACGGCACCGGTGTCGACCTTAACGGCCAATACCACTACGGCCTCGGCAATGTCGTGTTCAACCACAACCGCAGCTGGCTCGACACCCGTAACACCTACGAAACCCTGCCGGACGGCACGCGCCTGCGCACAAAGTCCAGCTATGTGGGCCAGACCAGCACTACCGCCCTGTCCCTGAACCATCGCTTCGGCCTGCAAAGCACCTTGAGTGCCCGCCTCTCCCACAGCAATGGCTATAGCCGCGGCTACGGCCTGGACGTGGGCTGGGCGCAACCCACGCACCTGTTTGGCAGCGACGGTAACTGGCGTTTATCGGTCTTTGATCGACCCGGCAGCCTCAGTTCCGGCAACAAGCGCAATCGCGGGGTCGACCTGAGCATCAGCCTGGCCCTCGGCGGCCCGGGTGAACGCTGGTCAGCCAGCCTGGGGTCACGCACCGGCCGGGACGGTGAGCGTGACAACAATGCCTCCCTCAGTTACAGCAAAAATATCGAAGGCCACGTCCTGCAAAGCGTGGCTGCCACCGCAAGTACCGATACCTACGGAGTGGGCGTCAATGGCCGGGCCACCTTCCTGACCGACAGCCTCAGCGCCGATACCTTTGTACAACGCTCGTCTTATAACGGCTACCTGAGCGGTGGCCTTAACCTGGACAGCACCATCGCCCTGAGCGGCTTGACCATGGCCATGAGCAGTGAGCCCTCCGGGCGCGGGGCCGGAATGATCGTCGACGTCGAGTCCGATATCGCCAACATTGCCTTGCGTGCCGATGACCTCAGCGGTGGCAGCACCATGCTGCGCCCCGGCCGCAACTATATTCCCCTCACCGCGTACGAGAGCAGCTCAGTCAGTTTCGACTTTCAGGGCAACCACGTGCCCGCCGCTGCGATCCAGCCACCTCGCGCCCGTTATCACTTGAATAAAGGCGGCGTGGGCTATCGCAAGATCAACGTGGTGAATACCGTCACCGTGTTTGGCCGCTTGATTGACGCGGACGGCAACCCGCTCAAGGGTCATCACATCATCAACCCCACCAGCCGCGGCATCAGCGAAGTAGACGGTTTCTTCTCAATGGAAATGAACGCCGGCACCCCCACTCTGGAAGTACGCAAGGATGAAACATTGCTCTGCCAGTTCCGTATCGAGATAAACAAAACCCTGTTGCAAAACAATGTGCTGGAAATCGGCGACCTGCGTTGCCATCCCGACACGTTGGCTGAATCGGCTAATAATGTTGAGGCAGCAGGATGAAGCGGAACAATCTAGCGGACTTCAACGTAAAGTGTTTATTGAGTCTGGTACAAAGCCGCAGGCTAAATCGGATGGCAAAAACCGCTGCCGGTATTGTATTGATTTTTGTTTGTGGCCTTGTTGCCCCGCCCAATACTCACGGGGTAGAGATAACAATAAATGCAGAGTTCAAACCTGACCCCGCCTTTCCCAATCGCAATGTATTTACGAATAAAACACGGCGGCCGCGAAAACTGAGTGCAACACCTGACCTTTCCGGTACGGTGCTGCCCCTATGTCCTATTCCGAACTCAGC
>NZ_WIWH01000058.1:0-19008 GCF_009600035.1 Pseudomonas sp. FSL R10-2964
CTGCTGGCGCAGTCGGTGCCGCCGGGGCAGCAGGTGCCGGTGGGGCGGGCTTGACCGGCTGCGGTTTTTGCACCGGCTTGGGCTTGACCACCGGTTTGGGTTTTTCTATGGGCTTGGGTTTTTCCACCGGTTTTGGCGGCTCCTTCACCGCATCTTCGTCCTCGGGTGGAGCTTCGGGTTCTGGCGGCGGCGGTGGCGGTGGCGGCTCTTCCACGGGTGGCGCCGGTGGTGCCGGGCTGGTCAGTTCGACGGTCATTTCCGGAATTTCGGGCGGCGTGACCACGGGCTCGGCCTTGGCCTGCTGCATGACCCACCAGGCGCCTGCGTGCAGCAGGGCAACCAGGCCCACCAGCAACAACGCCCGCGATGTAACCAGGCCTGCGGGTGTCGAGGTGTTGGCTACATGGGGAATATGGGTCCACTGCTGTACTCGTTCGGCGTCGAGCAGCGGGGCAGACCGCGTTTTATTCTTTACCTCGTCACTCATAAAAGTCCCTCGACTAAATGAAGGGCAATAAGGCTCCGTTCGCCCTTGCACGCAGGGACGAGAACTGTTTGTTTAACGGTTGTGTAATAAGTGCAGGAAAACACTTATTACGGTGTGTCAAAAGCGGGAGGGCAAGAATGTCATGTGTATTCCTTGTGTTGAATCAAGAGGTACGGTGTCTGGAGGTTTGTAAAGTTCCGTTAAGTTAGGTAAAGCAACAGCTATGCCAACAGCGCAGGAAATGTAGGGTGATGGCGGTTTATTTAATATGGGTGTGACAGGTTTCATCCAGAGTAATAGTGCAAGGGATAATGACGGGGCATGAACTAAGGCGTCGCACAAAGTAAGGGGCTTAGTTGAATGAATGATACGGCGCTATTGTCTGACAATCAGGCAATCGCAGGCGGGTGTAATAAAAGAGTGCACCAACGTGAACAGTGACTGCCAACTAACAGTGCAGTTGTCTGGTCCTATGGCTGGCAGGCTGGGAAGTGTGTGCCATCAGGGAGCGCACCCCCTCGATGTTACCGATGGCAAATAAAAAAGCACCGGCCAGCCGAATGTCGGTGGGCAGGTGCTTATAGGCAACTATCATCAAGTAATAACGTAAAACGTACCAGGCAGTTAGTGTTGCGGAAAAGCAACTGAATAATATGGGGGGAGGGGCTGTTACGCTTTTTCCGTGACTGGCAAGTCATCTTTCAGTTCATCTTGTTCACTCAACAATCCATCGGACTGATGTTGCCAAAGTCGGTAGTACAGGCCTTTACGTTCCAGTAGTTGGTGGTGAGTGCCATCTTCGGCAATATGCCCTTTGTCCAATACAACAATGCGATCGAGATGGGCGATAGTTGAAAGGCGATGAGCTACTACCAGTACGGTTTTGTCCGACATGATGTCGTCGAGGCTGTTCTGAATCAGACTTTCGGTTTCTGAATCAAGACTGGCGGTGGCTTCGTCCAGTATCAGGATGGGCGCGTTCTTTAACAGTGCCCGGGCAATAGCGATACGCTGGCGCTGACCACCGGACAACTTGACCCCGCGCTCACCGACCAGGGCGTCATACCCTTCGGGCATTTGCAGAATGAACTCATGGGCATGGGCGCGCTTGGCGGCCAGGATAATTTGTGCGTCACCGGCATGCACATCGCCATAGCCGATATTCTCGCGCAAGGATCGATGAAACAGTCCGGGCTCCTGGGGGATCAAGCCGATATGGGTGTGCAGCGACTGCTGGGTCATGGCCTGTATATCGATGCCGTCCACTTCAATTTTGCCACCCTGGGGATCGTACGAACGCAACAGCAAACTTAGCAACGTTGATTTGCCCGAGCCGGACAAACCGACAATACCCACCCGTTGCCCGGCCCGAATATCCAGGTTGAAGTGCTTGAAGATCGGCCTGTCGGGGCTATAGCCGAAGTTGACATCGCGAAAGCGGATGGCGCCTTTCTCGATATTGACGGGTTGGGCGCTGTGCTGATCGGGCATTTCATGGGGTTGCAGCAGGGTATCGATACTGCTCTCGATATTGCCGATGCACTCGAAAAAATGCATGAACTGCATGCTCAAAAAGCTGCATTGCGCCACGATCATCAGGCCCAGGGTGGCCACCATGACAAACTGGCCCACATCGATCTTGCCCAGATGCCACAAGTACAGCGCCAGGGCCACCAGCCCCACCCGCAACACAATGGCCAGGCTGTCCTGCAGCATGCGGACCTTTTCCTGATAGAAGAAGGAGCGTTGTCCGGCCTGTTTTTCCTCGATCTGGTAGCGTTTCAGGTAGTTGAGTTCGTAATCCTGACGGGCGAACAGACGGATGCTGTTGAGGTTGCCCACCGCATCGACAATCTTGCCGGTGGTCAGGCTGCGCGCGCTGGCATGCCTGGCGGCGAGTTTTTGTGCCTTGAGCGACAACCGATACGCCAGCCAGGTGTACGCCGCTACCCAGACCAGCAGGCCCAGGCCCAACCAGGGCGAAGCCAGGGTCAGCATGACCAGGCTGGTGACCAGCACCGCGACAATCGGCAGCATTTCCACGATCAGCAGCCAGGTGATTTCCAGCAGGCCGATGGTGCCTTCATTGATCCGGTGGGCCAGGCTACCGGCAAAGTGTTCACCGAAATAACGGGCCGAGTGACGCTGCAGATAGGCAAACATGTCGCGCACGATACGAATTTTCTGCAGGGGCCTGACCATGATCATGCACAGCGTGGCACCCCTGGCACATAGCAATTGCACCACTGCCAGGGCGAACAGCAGGCCCAGGGCGGGCAGGCTGGCCTGCAACAGGTCGCCTTGTTGCCAGGCGCCTTCACTGACCGCGCCGGTGATGCGGCCAATGGCGTAGGGCATCAACGTGGCAGCCATCGCCGCGCCGACTTGCAGCAGCGTAATACCCCAATACCAGCGCGGATACAGGCGGATGTAATGCCATACCAGGGCCCACGGCCGATTGGGAGGAACGGTTATAGCGTCAAATTCGGACATGACATACCTGTCTTGTAAACAATGCCAAAAGAGCCGCTTCTGCCGCACTTGCTTAAAGGGCGGCCAAGCAGGGGGTACGCAGAAAAACAGGAGGTGGCTATCCGTCGCCCGTATGCACAAGGCGGGGCTTCAGAGGCTGGGCAGACTAAGTGTCAGTGCCTGGACAGGCGTTCTGGCCGCGCAGGCGCAAGGCACAAAAATAGGGGGAATGCAGGGAGAGGGTTGGCGTGCACACATCAGACATCGTTGTTATTCCTTATGACAGCGGGTCATTGACGCGACTTTTGGTCGGTCTTTGCACTGAATATGGACGGCTATACCGCCCTTGTTCGCAACTGGTGCGGTTACACCCCCTGGAAGCTGTGATTCCAGAGAAAAAACTGCGAACGGCAAATAACAAGAAAAAAGTGTGCCAAGTTGTGTCTATCGAGCCAGAGGATTGTTTTTGCGGGAGCACCGTGGTGCCCCCCAATCGCGGGCAAGCCCGCTCCCACAGGATCTGCATCGTCCATGTGGGAGCGGGCTTGCCCGCGATTAAAGGCAACGCGGTCAGCCGGGATTGATCAGGCTCTGGCGACAATGCAGGGTCAGCCGGGCGCCGCCGCTCTCGCGGTTGTTCACCTCCAGGCTGAAGCCGTGCAGGTTGACGATGGCGGCGACGATGGACAGGCCAAGGCCAAAGCCGCTGTGCTTGTCATCAACCCGGTAAAAGCGCTGGAACACCGCCACCCGTTCGGCCTCGGGGATGCCGGGGCCGGTATCGAGCACTTCGATGAGCGGGCTGCCATTGTCGTCGGTCGCCCGCAGGATCACCTCACCGCCGGGCGGGGTGAACTTGATCGAATTGCTCAGCAGGTTGGACAGGGCTTCGAACAACAAGGCCCGATCGCCCGTGAGGGCAGGCAAGGCCGCTGGCGTTTCGAGCGTCAACGTCACCTGACCCTCTTCAGCCAGTGGCAGGTAAAAATCGTACAGCTCCTGCAACAGAGGCAACGGGTCGAGTTGCAGGAAACCGGAACGACGCTGATGATCTTCCAGTTCCGAGATGCGCAACAAACCGCGAAAGCGTGCCATCAGGGTGTCGGTTTCGCCGATCACTTCGTCCAGCTGCAACGCCTCGGCCGAGCCCTCGACGGCTTGCTGGCGCATCCGGTACAGCTGGGCGCGCAAGCGGGTGAGCGGGGTGCGCAAATCGTGGGCAATGTTGTCGCACACACCCTTGACCTCGTGCATCAGCAGTTCGATGCGATCGAGCATGGCGTTGACGATGGCGGCCAGCATGTCCAGTTCGTCACGGCGGTTGGACAGCGGCAGACGGTAGGTCAGGTCGCCTGCGACAATTGCTTCGGCACTGGCCTGAATCGACCGGATGCGCTGCAGCGGGCGGCGGCGCAACAAATGCCAGCCGGCAATACCGGGGATGATGGTCAGCGACACACCCCAGAACAGCGCATGCAGAATAATCCGCGTTACGGCAAACAATGAGCCGTTATCGCGCACCAGCACCAGCCAGCGCCCGTCATTGGTGTGCGTGGCTACGGCATCGCAGCTGTCTTGCGGTAGATTGGGGTCGTCGGAGTCAATGCAGGTGCTCAAGGCATGGATCTGCCCGTCCAGTGGCAACCCGGCAGGGATGGTCTGGATCGGGCCGCTCAACGGCCTGTGTTGCGCATCGAACAGGCCATAGGCATCCACTGTACGCAAATCGAACGTCATGCTGGTGGCCAGCGCTTCGTCGAGTTGCTCACCCTCAAAGCGAGCAAACAGGTGTTGGCGCTGCATCAGGGAGTGTCTGGCCAGGTTGCCCAGGTAGTCCGAGACTTCGTAATACAGCACTCCCATCAGGATGCAGCTCCAGGCCACAAACAGAAAACTGTACAGCGCCAGCAGCCGGCTGCTGGAAGAACGCCAGCCCTTAGAGGGGTTCGGCAATGACATAACCCGAGCCTCGAACAGTGCGAATCAGAGGCACCTGGCCCGGCGGATCGATTTTTTTGCGCAGACGACCGATGTGCACATCGATCAGGTTGGTGCCCGGGTCGAAGTGATAGCCCCAGACTTCCTCGAAAATCATCATGCGCGAGAGGATCTGCCCGGTGTTGCGCATCAGGAATTCCAGCAACTTGTACTCGGTGGGCAGCAGGCTCAGTTGTTGTTCGCTGCGGCTGGCTTCGCGGGTAATCAGGTTGAGCTCCAGGTCGGAGACGCGCAGCGAGGTTTCGTATTTGTCGGCCGGGCTTTTGCGCCGCAGCAGTACTTCCACGCGGGCCGCCATCTCATCGCTGGCAAAGGGTTTGGTCAGGTAGTCATCGCCCCCGGCCCGCAGGCCGCGCACGCGCTCATCGACATCGGAAAGGGCGCTGATCATCAGGATCGGTGTGCTCACGCCAATGGTGCGCAAGGTGGTGACAATCGCCAGGCCGTCCAGTTCGGGAAGCATGCGGTCGAGGGTGATCAGGTCGTAGTCGCCACTGACTGCGCGCACCAGACCTTCACGGCCATTGGCGACCCAATCGACCTCCAGGCCGTGGCTGGTCAGTTCCGCCACGATTTCTTTCGCCGTTACGGCATCGTCTTCAATGGTCAAAATACGGGTCATACCGCCACCTGATGGTCTTTTTTATCGGTGAGCACATTTTGCCTCGAAAAAGCTGAAACGTTTCTTAATATTTCTTCATGTTCAGCCAGCTGTTAGAAAAGTCAGATCTAAGGCCATTGCCCGGGGCTTTGGAGGAGGGCGGATTGGCTTCAATATTAAGTTACATATGCGGTATAACCCCACGTCGTTATTTTCCGGGACTCACTTTCCATGCAAACCCCTTCACAACGGCCGCTATGGCAGATCTACCTGATCTTCCTGGCGCCGATGGTCCTGTCCAATTTCCTGCAGAGCTTTTCCGGCACCCTCAACGGGATTTACGTTGGCCAGTTGCTGGGCACCCAGGCCTTGGCTGCGGTGTCGGGGATGTTTCCCATCGTGTTTTTCTTTATCGCCCTGGTCATCGGTCTGGGCGCCGGTGCCTCGGTGCTGATCGGACAGGCCTGGGGCGCGCGGGAAACCGCACTGGTCAAGCAGATCACCGGGGCAACCCTGACCCTTGGCGCGGTGATCGGCCTGGTTGCCGCGGTGCTGGGCAGCCTGCTGGCGCGCCCGGCCCTGCTGGCGTTGGGCACCCCGGTTGACGTGCTGGAAGAGGCCGTCGGCTATGCCCGGGTGATGATGCTGATCATGCCGTTGCTGCTGGTCTTTATCCTCTTTACCCAGATTTTGCGTGGGGTCAGCGATACGGTTTCGCCGTTGCTGGCGCTGATGGTCTCCACGGTGGTGGGGTTGCTGCTGACCCCTGCGCTGATCCTGGGCTGGGGCGGTTTGCCAACTTTGGGCATTCAAAGTGCGGCCTATGCAGGGCTGGTGGGTAACGTACTGGCCATGCTGTTTTTGGTCCTGCGCTTGCGTCATAAAAAACATGTGATGGCGCCTGACCGTGAACTGTGGGCCGCGCTGCGCCTGAACCGCGAGATCCTGGGCAAGGTGCTGCGCATCGGCTTGCCAACCGGGGTGCAGATGGTGGTGCTGTCGCTGTCCGAACTGGTGATTCTGGCGCTGGTCAACAGTCACGGCTCCCAGGCTACGGCGGCCTATGGCGCAGTGACCCAGATCGTCAATTATGTGCAGTTTCCGGCGCTGTCGATTGCCATTACCGCCTCGATCCTCGGGGCCCAGGCCATTGGTGCCGGACGCATCGAGCGTATCGGGCCGATCCTGCGCACTGGTTTGCTGATCAATCTGTGCCTGACCGGTGCCCTGGTGGTGCTCGGTTATGTGCTGTCGCACTGGTTGCTGGGCCTGTTCATCACCGATGTCGAGGCGCGGGTACGGGCTGAGCACTTGCTGCATATCATGCTGTGGAGCGTGCTGGTGTTTGGCTTCCAGGCAGTGATCGGCGGGATCATGCGGGCCAGTGGCGTGGTGCTGGTGCCGATGGCGATCACGATTTTTTGCGTGCTGTGCATCGAGCTGCCAGCGGCTTATATGCTGGATGCGCACTTTGGCCTGCAAGGCGTATGGATGGCGTTCCCGGTGACCTATGTGGCCATGCTGGTGCTACAGACGGCTTATTACCGACTCGTGTGGCGGCATAAGCAGATACAACGGCTGGTTTGAGTTGTGGCCAAGCCGGATACCGGGTCTATATCCGGCGCTACCGGCATCCATGCCGGTTCGGCGAGCCTGCCCGCAAAGCGCTTTCAGCCCATAACGTGACACCGCACCCGCTGGTGCTCGCCGCCGCGCATCACCTGTGGTTGCTTGCAGCCTTCACGGCTGGCGCTGCAACGCTCGAGAAAGAAACAGCCTTCGGGCAGTTTGCGGTTGCCCGGCAGTTCGGTGGGCGCCGCTACCTGCTCGGCCAGCAAGGGCACACCCAGGCGCGGTACCGCTTCAAACAACAGGCGCGTATAGGGATGGAGCGGTTGATCGAGCACCTGGGCGGCGTTGCCCAGTTCGACGATTTGCCCCAGATACATCACCGCCACGCGGTCGGCCATATGGCGTACCACCGATACGTTATGGGAAATCAGTATGTAGGTGAGGTTGCGCGCCTGCTGCAGTTCGGCCAGCAGGTTGAGGATTTGCGCCTGCACCGAGATATCCAGTGCAGATGTTGGCTCATCGAGAACGATAATGTCCGGGTCTGATGACAGTGCCCGGGCAATTGCGATGCGCTGACGTTGCCCGCCGGAAAACTGGTGGGCGAAACGGTCCAGATATTCCGGACGAATGCCCACTTGAGCCGCCACTTTGGCGGCAATGCTGCGCATTTGTTCGCGCGAGCGCATGCCGCGGGCGTACAGCGGTTCGGTGATGATGCGCCAGATCGGCAGGCGCGGGTTGAGCGACGATTGCGGGTCCTGGAACACGATCTGCACGTTGCTGCTGCCTTCGCCCTTGCTGCCGTTGGCCCAGCTCAGTTCGCCGCTGCTGGGTTTGAGCAGGCCCATGAGCAATTGTGCCAGGGTGCTTTTACCGCAACCCGACTCGCCGACGATGCCCAGGGTTTCACCGGCCCGTACCTGCAAGTCGATGCCATTGAGTGCGTGGGCATAGCCCCGGGGACGTCCCAGCCAGTCGTTGCTGACAGGGAAGCGCACGCGCACATCGGCAAGTTTCAGAATCTCGGGGCCGCTCTGCTTGACGGGGTAGATCAGTGCGCTGTTCATTGCGAAAGCTCCTGTTGCGGCAACCAGCACGCGGTTTTGCGTTGTTCGTCACGGTTGATGGCGGTGAGCACCGGGCGTTCACCGCACACCGGCATGGCATGCACGCAGCGTTCGGCGAACGTGCAGCCGGTGGGCAGGCGTGCCAGGTTGGGTACTTGCCCGGGGATGGTCAGCAGCGGTTGCCCCGGCTCGACCATCTCCGGCAGGCCGCTGAGCAGGCCACGGGTGTAAGGGTGTTGCGGGTGGCTCATGACATCGGCGGTGAGCCCCTGTTCCACCACCGCGCCGGTGTACATCACGTAGACCCGGTCGCAGAACTGTGACACCAGCGCCATGTCATGGGTAATCAGGAGAATGGCGGTGCCTTTTTGTCGGGCCTTTTCGCGCAGCAACAGCAGCACCTGGCGTTGCACGGTCACATCCAGCGCAGTGGTGGGTTCGTCGGCGATCAGCAGTTGTGGCTCACAAGAGAAAGCCAGGGCAATCATCACCCGCTGGCGCATGCCCCCCGACAGCTCGAAGGGGTAGCTTTCCAGCACCTGCTCGGGGCTGGCGATATGCATGTCGCGCAGCAGGGCGACAGCCTTGGCATGGGCCGCGGCAGCACTGATTTTCTGGTGGTGGATGATGACATCGAGCATTTGCCGGCCGATGCGGCGGGTCGGGTTCAGGGCGGTCATGGGCTCCTGGAAGATCATCGCCGCATCGCGGCCACGAATTTTCAGCAGGTCCTTTTCAGGGGCGCTGAGCATGTCGCGGTTGAGCATGCTCAGGCTGCCGGAGGTGATGCGATAGCTGCGCTCGGGCAGCAGGCGCATGCTCAGCATGGCGGTCACCGATTTGCCCGAGCCGGACTCGCCGACCACACCGACAATCTCGCCGGGGTTGACGTGCAGCGACACGCCGTTCAACGCCTTGACGCTGCTCTTGTAGGCCGGGAACTCAAGGCTCAGGTTGTCGATGGCCAGTACCGGTTGCGAGTGAGTCATGGTCATTTCCCCTGTTGCCGCGGATCGAGCAGATCGCGCACGCCATCGCCCAGCAAGTTGAAACCGGTGGCGGTGATCAGGATCGCCAGCCCCGGAAAGGTCGAGTACCACCAGTTGTCGAGGATGTAATTG
This sequence comes from Pseudomonas sp. FSL R10-2964, assembly GCF_009600035.1. Classification (NCBI taxonomy): domain Bacteria; kingdom Pseudomonadati; phylum Pseudomonadota; class Gammaproteobacteria; order Pseudomonadales; family Pseudomonadaceae; genus Pseudomonas; species Pseudomonas sp. FSL R10-2964. Next base: position 9,322 of record NZ_WIWH01000058.1, read on the forward strand.
CGCCCCGTGGCGACCATCGCGCCCCATTCCGCCGTGGGCTGTTGCGCGCCCAGGCCGATAAAGCCCAGGGCCGAAGCCATGAGAATGGCGCTACCGATGTCCAAGCTCAGTTGCACCAGCAAGGGTGGCATGGCGTTGCGCGCCACATGCCAGTGGACCATGTGCCAGCGTTGGGCACCGAAGGTTTCGGCGGCTTTCACGTAGCCCATCTGGCGAATGCCAAGGGCCTGGCCGCGGGCCAGGCGAACATAGGACGGAATCCGCACCAGGGTGATGGCCAGCATGGCGTTGAACAGGCTGGCGCCCAGTGCGGCGGCCAGGGCCATTATCAACACCAGCGACGGCACCGACAGCATGATGTCCATCAGGCGCATGGTAAGGGCATCGAAGCGTCCGCCTATTACACCGGAAAAACAGCCCAGCAGGCCGCCGATAAAGCATGAGGCAAAGGCCACGAACAGACCGACACCCACCGATTGCTGGCTGCCGTACAGTACCCGGCTGAACAGGTCGCGGCCCACTTCATCAGTGCCGAACCAGTGCTCGGCGGAAGGCGGCGCCAGGCGCTCGGCAAGGTTCAGGGCATTGGGGTCATGGCTGGCCAGCCAGGGGGCGAAAATCATGCACATCACCACCATCAGGGTGATCAGCAGGCCTGCCATGGTCAGCGGGCTGCGGCGGATCTGCCAGGTCAGGTAAGTGAATTTTTCACGCCATTGCGGGCGCGGTATTGCGGTCAAAGGCACGGACATTTCAATTCACCTCGCCGATGCGCGGGTCGATCACGCGGTACAGCAGATCGATGGCCATGTTCAGCAGTACATAGATAAACGACACCAGAATGGCGAAGCCCATCACCGCCGGGAAATCCAGGGACTGGATCGACTTGACCACATAGGCACCCATGCCCGGCCAGGCAAATACTGTTTCGGTCAGGACTGCACCGTAGAGCAGGTCGCCGAGGGTCAGCCCGAGCACCGTGACCGAAGGGATCAGTGCGTTGGGCAAGGCGTGGCGCAGGATCACGGTCCATTTCGACAAGCCATAGGCGCGGGCGGTGCGGATATAGTCCTCGCCCAGCTGGTCGAGCATGGCAGAACGAATTTGCCTCGAGATAACCCCAAGGGTCACAAAGCCCAGGGTGGCTGCAGGCAGGATCAGGTGCTTGAGTGCATCGACAAACAGGCTGAAGTTACCCGCCAGTAATGCGTCAATCAGGTAGAAGCCGGTAATTGTCGACGGTGGCGTCAGACCTTCGGACAAACGCCCGCCGCCAGGCAGCCAGCCGAGGTGGCCGTAAAACAGCACGATGGCGCCCAGGCCCAACCAGAACGCCGGGGTCGAGATGCCGGTCACGGCCAGTGTGCGGGCGATCTGGTCAATGGCACGATTGTGATAGACCGCCGACAGCACACCCAGCGGCACGCCGACCAGGATGGCCAGAAACAGCGCCACCAGTGCCAGTTCCAGGGTGGCCGGGAAGAACGCCTGCAAGTCTTCCAGCACCGGACGATTGGTGCGGATCGAGGTGCCCAGGTCGCCCTGCACCAGGTCGAGCACGTAACGGCCGTATTGCTGGTACAGCGGCAAATCCAGGCCCAGTTGATGACGGATGCCGGCCACCAGCGCATCGCTGGCCCGGTCACCGGCGATCAGCCGGGCAGGGTCGCCGGGAATCAGGTGGGAAATGGTAAAGGTAATCAGCGAGACACCGAACACGACCAGTAACAGGCCAAGCAGGCGCTTGCGCAACAACGTCAGGAAGGCCATAGGGCACCTCAGTCACTCTAACGACAGAAATCCACAACCGTGCGCGCCATTGCCGGCGCGCACGCAGCAGCAGCTTTACTTGCTCATGCTGCCCAGGTTGAACACTTGCTCAAGCATGGGATTGAACACATAGCCTTTGACTGAATCACGCATTGGCAGGGTGTAGCTCTTTTGAAAGAGGTAAACGTAAGCGCTGTCGGCGAGCACTTGTTTTTGCGCCTGCTGGTACAGCTCGGTGCGCTTGCCCGTGTCGCTGGTGGTTGCCGCTTCACGGATAAGGGTGTCGACCTGGGGGTTGCTGTAGAACGAGCGGTTGCCCTGCAGACCCTGCATTTTTGAGTCGAACCAGAAGTTCATGAACATGTAGGGGTCGGCGAAGTCCGGGCTCCAGGTGCCGACGGCGATGTCATAGTCGGCCTGGCCGACACGTTCGCGCAGGGTGGCGTTGGCGGTCTTTTCCAGCTTGAGGTTGATGCCCAGGGGCATCAGCGCGGCTTGCAGGGTCAGGCCGATCGGTTCCCAGTTGGCGTCCTTGTCCGAGTACATGTAGCTCAGGTTGGTGATTTTCTTCGGCACTTTGACCAGGCTCTCGGCGGCGGCCTGCATGTCCTGTTTCATGGCGGGCAGCGAGCTGTCGTAGGCCCACATGCCGTCCGGGATCGGCCCGTTGAGCAATTCGGCCTTGCCCTTGAGAATACCCTTGACGATACCGTTGTAGTCCACGGCCTCGGTGATGGCCCGGCGCGCATCGACGTTGGTCAACGGGCCCTGCTTGTTGTTCAGGTACAGGTAGGTGACCCGCAGCGACGGGTATTCCTTGACCACCACGCCTGGTTTGCTGGCCAGTGAACCGAGCTGGTCTTCAGGCATGTCTTCGATGATGTCCAGGTCACCGCGCTCCAGTTGCAGGCGGCGTACCGAAGGCTCGGCGATGATTTTCAGTACCACGGTTTTCAACGCCGGCTTGGCCCCGGCGTAGTGGGGGTTGGGTTCCATGGTCAGGGACTGGCCTTTCTGCCAGCTGGCCAGGCGGTATGGGCCCGAGCCTGCGGTATGGCTGGAGAGCCAGGCGTTGGCTTCAGCGCCCTTGTTGGCCACCAGCGGGTTGACGATGGACGCGCCATTGTGGGCCAGGGTAAACAGGAACGGTGCGAACGGGGTTTTGAGGGTAAAGCGGACGGTTTGCGGATCAACTACTGCGACCACCATGTCTTCCGGGAATGCACCCGACGGCCCTTGCTTGAGGGTCATCAGGCGATCGAAGGAAAACTTGACGGCGTTGGCGTCGACTTCGGTGCCGTCATCGAACTTGTTGCCGGTTTTGAGCTTGAACTCCCAGACCAGGTTGTCCGGCGACACAGTCCAGCTCTCGGCCAGGTCACCCTGGACTTCGGTGCTGCTTTTTTCGCCGTCGGTCTTGTAGCCCACCAGTCGCTGGTACGACGGGTAGGTGATGGTCCAGTCGTTGTTGTCGAAGGTCACGGCCGGGTCCAGGGTCTGCGGGTCGGCAGGCTTGCCGATAATCAGCGTGTCCTGAGCGGTGGCCGCGGTTGCGGCTTGCCAGGCCCCTAGGCTCAGGGCGGCGCAGAGCAGGCCAGGCAGCAGTGAGCGGGTACGTGAAGCGGTGGTGCGGGTCACGGTATCAGTGAGGGTCATGCCGGTTTCCTTCAACATTTGATGTCTGGAAGTAGGTTTATTTTTGGAATCTATAACCGGGCAGTAGCAGGTCAAGCAGGTGTGCAGCGTTTTCTTGTTGTCTTCAAACAGTGGCGCTGGCCTCGAAACTCTGTGGTTTCGTGGGCCGTATCATTCGTTGATCAGGGGGTAGTCGTCGGCGTTGGGCAACTCGTAATGCCACCACTCAGTGGCAATTGCGTGGAACCCGGCGATCAGCATGATGCCCAGCAGCAGCAGGCGATTGCGCTGCACGTTGACCGGCAGGTCGGGGTAGAACTGATGGGACTGGTCTTGCATCGCGTCAAAGGCGGTGCCCATGTCCAGCGGCTGGCCGTCGCTGTCCACCAGGGTCAGGTCCACGGCGACGCCGCGGCTGTGATGGGAGCCCAGGTGCGGGTCGCGCACGTAGTCGCCATTGGGCAGGGCTTCCCATAACAAAAACTGTGCATAGGGCGGTCGGTAGGCGTCATAGATACGCAGGGTAAAACCCGCCAGGCTGGCCAGCTCGACGGCCTTGCGCAAGCACTGGGCGGCATCGCGATGCAGCTGGCAGCGGGCGTTGGGGTAGATCACTTTGCCGGCCAGGTTGTCGGCGGTGGCATAGATCATCTCGATCTGTACCTGGTACTGCTCGGCATCGATATCAACGAGCGGGCTCGGGCTTGCAACGCTTTGGTTCACACAAACACTCCAGTGCTGTTTTGTTTTGGGCGAGGGGCTCAGCCTTCGAACTGGCCGAAAGCTTTTTGCAACTGACGGTTTTTGGCCAGGCGTGCATCCAGATGCTCGCCGTATTTTTCCGCGACGGCCGACACCAACAGGTTAAGCAGGCACGCCAGGGGGGCCGGTGAATCCCAGAACTGGCCAACATCGGTCTTGATCTGCAACAGATCCAGGGTCGGGTAGTCACGGGCCCAGGGGCACTGCAGATCGGTGATCAGGGCCAGCGGTAAATCGTTGTCGATAGCGGCGTCACAGAAGGTCTGGGTGACGCTGGAATAGGCGCGAAAATCGGCAATGATCGCGTAGGGGTTGGCAAAGCCGGAGTTCAGGGTTTCGGCATAGATGCCGGAAAGGCCGTCAACGTAATAGACCTTGGGGCGGATGTATTCGAGGTGGCTGTGAAACGCGGTGAGAATCCCGCGGGTGGACTGGATGCCGAGGATAAACACCGCATCGGCTTGATGAATGCGCTGCACGATACCGGCAAAAGCGTCGCTGCGCGCCAGGCCGTAAACCTGCTGGATGGCCTCGACTTCGCGGTGCATGGAGCGTTCGAGGGCATCGTCGTTGGTGTTTTCGGCGCGAAAGGCGCCGATGCGGTCGGTGATCAGCCAGGAGCCGGGTGCGTCACCGCGCAGGCTCTGCTTGACCTCATCGAGGTTCTGATAACCCAGCGAGCGCAAGAACCGGCCTACGGAAATGCCGCTGGTGCTGGCCTGCTGGGCAATGCTGTCGGCAGACTCGAACGGCAACTGCTGCGGATTGCCCAGCAAGTAACTGGCGATGCGCTTGCCGGTGGGGGTCAGGTTGGAGAACTCATGTTCCAGCAACTGAAGAAAACTGTTCTTTTCCGGGGACATAGGAGCACGCCAAGCATGTGATTGTTATCGGCGTGTCATTTTCTCGCCTTCTGTTAGCAACATAACATTTGTTTTCGAAACAACACAATGTCTTTTCTGCGGGTTGCGTTTTTTCAGCAATGGCGTGTTTTTAACGGTTGCAACGAGCACCCTCGGGGCTCGCCTGGCAGTCAGAGCGCGATGCCCCTTTCATGCCAGGCCATGTGGCCAAGATGGCGAGCTTGTTCAAAGGTTTTGACTTGCTGGCTTTGCCCGGCGTGCCGAGCACCGCCATGGCGATTGATGTTCGCGAGGTGTGGGTGGGTGAGAAGGACATCGTTGTGCGCCCGCGGTACTCAGTCACACCACGGCTGGAACCTCACAGATTTGCCAGCGATCAGCCTGCCAGCCTGCCAGGTGAGGGGGATGCGGGTGGGGTTGCAAATGACGGGGGTTTTTCGCCGGAGATGGTCGTCTGTTGCAGGAAATGGCCAGGCACTAACAGGCGTAATGTTGTTAGTCTGAACTGTGGGAGCTACTTTGCTCCCACAGAGGACTAAGGTTGCAGATGCGCTCAAGGTTTGACTGCTGTGGTTGTGCCCGGCAACGTTTTTAACGTTGCTACCAATGCCGGATCAAAGTACGCCACGTCCAGCCAGTAGGTTTTACCCAGCAACTGGCCAGCTCCATACCAGGGAATATGGTTGTAGCTCAGGTTCAAACCGTTGTAGTCGTACTCAAATGAATGTCCGCTGCTGGAGGTAAACTTGAAACCGGTGTCAGAGTATTCCTTCAACGTATACTGATCATTCTTGGCGTTGGTATATAACTCCTTGACCCGCTGCAAGTACCCGGGGGCAATGATTGTAAACAGGCTTTTGGCACGCTGGTTGTATTGATCCAGGGTCAAGCCTGGGGTCTGTGCCAATTGACTTGCAATAAGGGCAAATACGTCTGCATCGGACTTGGCGATTGCCAATTGTACCCGTAGGTAGGTGTTCAGTTTTTGTGGGTCTATATGCATCGTTCTCGGGTGTCTTTCCCGCGTTTGTTCGTTAACCGTTTCAACCATGAAATCGCTGGTTCTTGGCAGCACCATTGGCGAAGTTGCAATGTAGGCTGCGCATGCGGTCGCCCGGTGAGACATGTCCGGATCCACCAGCAATGATAATGGATCGCCCTTTGCTGGCGTTATGCTCAGATCGACACCCTGTTTTTTCAAGGTTTCAGCAACTTGATGCGCGGTACTTTCACCGCGAGCCATTGCGCAGACATGGTGCATCATCACATCGTTACGCTGCCCTTCGACCATGGGAACCATCCCCATGACTGCCCTCTGGATTATTGGCAGTGCCGGGAGCATTACGCCATGCGGCTCCCTGTTGGCGAAAATTTGTGGAGCGCCGTCGCAGCCTGCCATCAGCGCCAATGAGATAACCCATCCGGTTGTTTTGAGCAATGACATGGTATTCGCCCTGTTTTTTTGGATTAACGCCCCGGCACCAATGGAGCCGTGCCGGGGCGGCAGTGACGGGTGTTGACCGTCGTTGGTAACTGCTTCAGTTCATGCTCACCACTGGTAGCCCACACCGACACCGACCCCAAAATTGCCCTGGGTAGTGGTACTGGCCTGGAGCTTGGCCACCCAGTGGCCGTTATCGGAGACTCTCGACACGCCGAACGACAGCGCTCCTTGCCCACGATAGGTGGCAGCGCCCAAAGCTGTCATGCTGGCGCCAGCAACGTAAGGCTGTGGCAGGCTGGCCATGGCCATGGCCCCGGCGATCCCTGCGCTCAAGACACGGTCCTGTTTCTTCAGGTCGCTATTGAGCTGCGAGAAACGTTGGTCGGTGTAGTTGTTGGCATTGTTGGTGGTGTTCGCCGAAATGCTGTTGAGTTGATCGAAATTCACCGCATCGGTGCCCTGGGTTGCTGCCGCGACATGGGTGATCTGCCGTTCGCTGCCTGCTGCCCCTACCGAAACGCTGTTGTCGCGAGTGGCTGTCGAGTTAGCACCCAGTGCGACGCTGTTTGTAGCTGTAGCTGTAGCTGTTGCTCCGTTGCCCACCGCGACTGCTTGCTCCCCGCCGGACTTGGCACTGGTACCAATGGCCGTGCTTTTGTGGCCGGAAGCTTGCGAGCCGGCACCGCCCGCCACCGCATCGGTACCTGTGGCCGCAGGCGTGGGCAATGCACTGGTGTTATTGACCTGGAACATGCCTTCCGTTCCGTTCTTGATATTAGTGACGTCGTTAAGGACCTGTGAGACATTCCCGCCTATGTTGTTGACCGCCGTATCGGTGTACTGATTGGCCTGTGTTATGGCACCGCCAAGCTGGCTGACATTGACTGCATCGTTGGGTGCAGAACCTGCTGCTACACCGGTAATCTGGCGACTGCCCTGCGCAGTACCTACCCCGACTTCCCCCACGGATGTTTGCAATGTAGTCAGGCCCGTAGCGGTGTATCCCGCCTGTGCGCCGACGGTAGTGATCGAACCCGAGCCCAGGGCAACGCTTGATGCATGACTGGCTACAGCCCCGGCTCCCAGCGCTACTGACTGTTCACCTTGGGCCTGGGCCTGGGTACCGATGGCAACCCCGGAAGCCATCAACACCTGGCTGTTACCGCCCAATGCAATCCCGCCAGTTGCCGCCTGGCTGACCACGGCGTTGTTACCCATCCCTATACCGTTGTCAGCATTGACGACAGTTGCAGGCCCTACGGCGATGGCGTTCTGGCCTATAGCCAATGAGTCCTGCGGGTTAACAGAATTGGCGTGGAAGAACATGCTGCCGGTGGAACTGAGTGAGCCGACGGCTCCGCCCAATTGACGCAGGGTCACGGCATCCTGGGCACTGGTCCCGTCCGCCAGATTGATCAGTTGACGATATTGACCGGCTGAACCCAGCGAGAGCGCACCCAACAATGTTGCATCCGTCGTGTCGTAGGCTAAGGTGCTGCTGCCTGCCGGGATGGCGCCGCTTGCCGGTGCGATGGCACGGTCCGATACCGATCCCTGCCCCAATGCAACCCCTCCGTTTACCGATACGCTGGCCAGATTACCCAGTGCCACGCTACCCGTAGAGCTTGCCAGAGCTCCGGCACCGGCGGCGAAGGATTGAGCAGCACTGGCCTGTGCTTGAGGACCGATAGCGATGCTGTCCAGGCCTGTGGCCGCGCTGTCAGCAAGGGTTGAACTGGTGTGGAAGTACTTGATGCCTGCGCCGCTATTGAAACTGTTGATCGCGGTTGTATTGCCGGCGATATTAGTGGTGTTTGTGGTGACCTGTTGATTGGTGGCGAACAGTTGGCTGCCGTTGATGGCATCGGTACTGGTGCCGCTGATCTGACCAGCAGCCACATTGGTGATTTGCCGTTCTGCCCCGACACTGCCGACGCTGACCACGCTGCCCGGTGTGGCACCGGCAAAAGTGTAAGTGACACCGCCGATGGTTGCCCCGCTGGTGCCGACTGCTGCGGCAGTAGTGCTGTTGGCGCCGAGAGCAACGGCACCGGCGTTACTGGATGTTGCGCCGGAGCCCAGAGCCAGCCCTTGTGTTGCGCCTACAGCCACTGTGGCCGCATCACCCAGGGCAATGGAACCTGCCTCGTTGGCCTGGGAGAGATTACCCAGGGCCACGCTGCCTTGACCATTGGCGGTGTTGTCGGCGCCCATGGCGACTGCGCCGGTACCTGTTGCAGTGTTGGGATCACCGATGGCCACGGCGCCGTTACCGGTTGCGATATTGCCTGCGCCGATGGACACGGCTTTGCCCCCTGTAGCCTGTGCCGAGGTGCCGATGGCTACTGCATCTGCAGAGTTGGCTAGCGAGCCGTTACCCAGCGACACAGAACCGGCTGCGCTGGCACTTGCCCCCGAATCGGCTGCCAGGGAGTTGCCGCCGCTGGCGGTGGTGTTGGCACCGAGGGCGATATCCGAGGCATTGAGGGCCTGGGCATTTGCTCCTGCCGCTGTGGCATCCGAACCTGTCGCCGACGAGTCGGCCAGTGTTGAGTTAGTGTGGAAGTACTTGATACCTCCACCGCTGTTGAGAGTGTTGATTGCGGTTGTATTGTTGGCGATATTGGTGGTGTTGGCGGTGACCTGTTGATTGGTGGCGAACAGTTGGCTGCCGTTGATGGCATCGGTACTGGTGCCGCTGACCTGACCAGCAGCCACATTGGTGATTTGCCGTTCTGCGCCAACGCTGCCGACACTGACCACGCTGGCGGGTGCTGCCCCGGCAAAGGTGTAAGCGACGCCGCCGATGGTTGCCCCCGTGGTGGCGACTGCCGCCGCCGTGGTGCTGTTGGCGCCGAGTGCAACGGCACCGGCGTTACTGGATGTGGCACCGTTACCCAGGGACACCGCTCCGGCTGCGGTGGCACTTGCCCCCGAACCGGCCGCCAGGGAGTTGCCGCCGCTGGCTGTGGTGTTGGCACCAAGCGCGATATCCGAGGCATTGAGGGCCTGGGCATTTGCTCCCGTCGCTGTGGCATCCACACCTGTCGCTGAGGAGTCGGCCAGTGTTGAGTTGGTGTGGAAGTACTTGATGCCTCCACCGCTATTGAGGGTGTTGATCGCGGTTGTATTGCTGGCGATATTGGTGGTGTTGGTGGTGACCTGTTGATTGGTGGCGAACAGTTGGCTGCCGTTGATGGCATCGGTACTGGT
>NZ_WIWH01000059.1:0-18614 GCF_009600035.1 Pseudomonas sp. FSL R10-2964
CAATTCAACGGTGGGCTGGCGCCAGCTCGGGCCGAAGAAAAACTTAACGTCGTGTCCGGGATTAGTTGACCACTACACTACTGGAGCAGTTGTTAATTGTTGCTGCCGGTATTAAGGCAGTTATTGAGCCGGCTGTTGAAGATGCACCTGCCCCCGCCCCGGAACCGATTGACAATGTGAGCGCGGCCGTAGACGAAATCGTCACTACTGCCGAGGAAGAGCGTGAGTTCCGTCGCAATGGCGGTGGGTCGAACAAAGCGGTCATTGCTGCACTGGCCAAGCTGGAAAAACAGTTCACCACCTTGCAGAACACCACCACGGGTCGTCAGTTGCCTCGTAATCCTGGCCCCGTGACCACTACCAAAAAGCGGGTGTTCTGATATGGCCCAGCCACTTAGCGCCAAGGGCGCCAAGCAATACGCCGAGCTGCAGGAAGCGATCGCCGAAACTTACGGTGTCGAACGTGCCAGCAAGATGTTCAGCGTTGAGCCTTCGGTCGCTCAGGAACTGAACGACTCGATCACCGCCAAGGCGGACTTTCTGGAGCGCATCAACGTTGTTCCGGTCAGTGAGATCAAGGGCGAAAAGGTATTTATCGGTGTGAATGGCCCGGTGACTGGTCGCACTAACACCAAGACCACTGACCGTGTAGCCAAGGATGCTTCTGCGCTGGAGCACACGCTCTATGAACTGGCTGATACCCAGTCAGACGTGGGCTTGCCTTACGCCAAGATCGACGCCTGGGCGAAGTTCCCGGACTTTAAAGATCGCTATTCCGCTGCTGTGCAAAAGCGTATCGCCCAGGATCGTATCGTCATTGGTTTCCACGGTTTAAACGCGGCAGTCCAGACCGATCTGGCAGCCAATCCAAAGCTGCAGGATGTGAACAAAGGCTGGCTGCAGCAATTGCGCGAACAGGCGCCGCAGCAGGTGCTCAAGGAAGGCACGGTTGCCGGCAAGGTCACTTTGGGCGCGGGTGGTGATTACGCCAACCTGGACGCTTTGGTGCATGACACGAAGCAAGTGGTTGACGAGATCCTGCGTGAAGACGGTGACCTGGTGGCGATCATCGGCAGCGACTTGCTGGCCGCTGATAAGGCCAAGCTGTACACCAAACAGGGCGATACCCCTACCGAAAAAGAGCGCATCGAAAACGCTCAGGTCATTTCGACCTACGGTGGTTTGCCAGCGTTCAGCGTGCCGAACTTCCCGGTCAACGCCGTGCTGGTCACCAGTTGGGACAACCTGTCGATCTACTTCCAGGACTCCAGCTGGCGTAAGCAGACGGTCGACAATCCGAAGCGCTCCCGCGTCGAGGATTACAACAGCCGTAACGAAGGTTATGTGATCGAGCAGCTGGAAAAGATCGCACTGACCGAAAACGTGGAACTCGTAGCGTGAGCCTGGCACTGGCGCACAAGCGCCGCACCTTGGCATTGGGCAGTGCTGCAGTAGCGGCTGCAGCAGGCGCACCGGTGGCGTATACGCCTGCCGATGCCCTGGGCAGCCCCGCTAATGCCCGCAAGCACCTGATGCTGCAGGAAGCAGCCTTGGATCAAGACCTTGAGCGCCTGAGTGCGATCAAGGGCATGGCGGGGCGCCAGTTGCTCAAGCGTGACGAGTTGCTTCCCAAGTACCAGGACTATGTACGGCGTTATTGCGAGTCGGGCCTGAACTTCCAGAACCGCATTCTGGTGCAGGTGATGGTCTGGCTGTTCGACACGGCCGAGTTTGAAGACGGGTTGGAACTGGCTGACTTTGCGATCGAGCAGGGGCAGCAGATGCCTGAGCGCTTCAAGCGCCGCGACATTCAGACCTTTGTCGCTGACGCGGTGATCGATTGGGCCTTTGACGAGTACACAGCCCGGCGAAGCCCTGAGCCTTACCTGTCCAACATGCTGCCCCTGGTAGATGGCGAGTGGGAGCTGACGGAACAGATCCCGAGCAAGTACCACAAGTTGATCGGCATTCGCGCTATGGAGGCCGAGGAGTGGGAAACCGCGCTCAAGCATCTTGAACGCTCCACCGAGCTGTACCCGAAAGCCGGTAATGACACCCGCATCGTGAAGTGTCGCAAGGCACTGGCAAAACAACTGGCCCCAGCGGCCACCGAGTAACCGACTACCCCCCCCGGCGAGAAACTGTGGATGTGAGCCAGCCATTTATGGCCCTGACCCACTGAAACAGTTTTCCCGCCCCTATTCGAGCGGCCAGCGATGAGCTTTTCAGGTAACCCCTCCAGGTATTCGGAGCAGCAGATTGAGAATGACGGCTTTTGGCCCGACCTCTCTCTGTCTGAATTTCAGAAGGCCTATCGCCTTCCAGGGGAGTACTTGGTTGAGACGCTGGTCGTTGGCTTGGTTTCGGCGATGACCGAAGTCAACGCCGACCTGGCCAAGTGCAAAGGCAAATGGCAGATCGCGGGCGTCTCCAGCGTGAAATCTGCTGACCCTATGGTGCTGCCCGAGCGCACATTTCAAGCTGAGACGTACAAACGCGCCGTCTACTGCCGTGCCAAAGCCAGCCTGCTGACGGAATTTCCAACCATTACCCGCCGGGAAATCGCCGAGAACACCGGCAAGGAAGCCCCTGAGCGCTCCGAGACCTTTCTGGCATTTAGCCAGGCTGCCGTTCGTTCGCTGCAGGGCCGTGGTCGTATGACGGCGGCACTCCTGTGATCAAACTTATCGCCCTGACTCAGTACCTCAAAGATCGCCAGGTCGCGCCTGCTGAGCAGATCGACAGCTGGGCCGACAAGGTCACGCTCGAACTGATCTGGAAGCCTGATGTTGACGGTCTGCACATGGGCGATATGCGTTACACCGCAACGATCGTCATTGAGCGCTCTGCAGGTCACCCGGGGCGCCTGATGGCGTTGCTGGGGAGCTGGCTGGAAGTGAACGACAAGGAGCGCGACGAACTGCTGGCGCCGATTTTCGACGTGGCCATGTTGGATAACGATACAGCTGACGTCGACATAATCCTGGAATTTATCGAGCCGCAGTATCTGGCCGAGGATCCAGACGGTGAGATCGAGGCCTTCGGCAAGATCTGGGCATTTGTCCCGTTCGACCTGTGGGTTGCCGAGCACGGCGAGGTGGGCAGCCATGGCGGCTAATCCGCTCGACCTCGATGTCAGGGGCTTGCTCAGCGTAGAAGCCCAACTGGCCCTGCTTGAGCTGCCGCCCCAGTTGCGCCGCCGGCTGCTGAACAACGTCTCCAAGCGTGTGCGCTCGATGAGCCGCAAGCGCGTGCGTGAACAGCAGAACCTGGACGGCACCGCCTTTGCCGAGCGCAAGGGTTCGGCCAAGGGCAAAAAGAAGATGGAAGCGGGGTTGGCCAAGCTGCTGCAGGTCACCCGCGTCAGTTCCGATGAGGCCGAACTGGGCTGGAAAAACGCCCTGACCAATTGGGTTGCCTCCCAGCAGCACAACGGGGTCAGCGAGCGACGTACCGCTGCACAGATGCGCCGCTGGAACACCGTCCCGCCCGGTATCGCTTGCACGGTCAAGCAGGCCAAGCGCCTGCGCCAGTTGAGTTTTCGTGTCCGTGTGAAGGGCAAAAAGACCCTGAGCAAACCGTCTGTGGCGTGGATTCAAGAGCATGTGAACTACGCCAAGGCCGGGCTGCTGATCCGCATTTTGAACGATGAAAGAACTGAGACCACCGGCGCCCAGAGCTGGGGTATCACCTTGCCCAAACGCCAGTTCCTCGGCGTGAGCAGCGGCAACGAAACCAGCGAGCTGGTTAACCAGGTCTTTCAACAAATCCTTAATTCACCCCGCTAGCGAGGCACTGCATGGCACTCGGCAAAGTCAGCGTTAACAATCTCAATCTGGGCCAGGGTGCCGTGACTGAGATCGAACGCTATTTCCTTTTTATTGGTACCGGCGCCAAGAGCATCGGCCAACTGATCCCCTTGAACACTGACAGCGACCTGGACAGCGCGCTGGGTATTCCGCCCAGTGACCTGAAAACCCAGATCGCTGCCGCCATGCTCAATGGTGGCGATCGCTGGGCCTGCCTGGCGGCGCCGATCGCGGCGGAGGGTGACTGGACTGAAGCACTGGAAAACGCCCAGCAGCAGGGTTTTTCGGTCGAAGCGGTGGTGATCACTAAGCCGGTCACGGCTGCAGCGCAGCTTTCAGCCATGCATGACGCAGCTATCTCACTGAACAACGTCTATGGCCGCCGGGCTTTTGTGATGGCGGCGAGTGCCGGCATTACCGCGCTGCAGACCTGGGATCAGTACCTGGTCGAGCAACGGGCAATTACTACGGGCCTGGCCGCGCCGCGTGTCCTGGTCGTGCCGCAGTTGCACGGCAATGACCTAGGCGTGCTGGCCGGTCGCTTGGGCAATGCTGCCGTGAGCATTGCCGATAGCCCCATGCGCGTGGCGTCTGGTGCGCTGCTGGGCTTGGGCGCAGTGCCTGCCGACCTCGAAGGTGTGCCGCTGCCATCGGCGATCCGTGCCGAGCTGGACAAGGCGCGTTTCTCGGTCTCGCAGACCTACCCGGATTACCCGGGCGTGTTCTGGGGCGACGGCAACATGCTCGATGCGCCGGCGAGCGACTTCCAGGTGGTGGAGTACTTGCGCCTGGCTGACAAGGCAGCGCGCGAGGTACGCCCGCTGCTGATCCGTCGCGTCGGTGATCGCCGCCTTAACAACACACCCAACAGCATGGCCGCTGCAATCAGCGCCTTTATGAAGCCTCTGCGCCAGATGGCCAAGTCCGCCACGTTCGCCGGCCAGGTGTTCCCGGGCGAGATCGAGGCACCTAAGGACGGCGACATCGTGTTGGTGTGGCTCAGCAAAACCAAGGTTGAGATCTACATCAAGATCCGGCCACTCAATTGCCCGAAAGACCTGACGGCCAATATCGCCCTCGATCTTTCCACCGACGATTCGGAGTAACCCCCTATGTCACGTATTGGCGGCAAGAATTTCGACGTGAACCTGGGTGATCTGCAGGTTCACGTTGATAGCTGCACCCTCGATATCACCGACAGCACGGCGGTGGCACAGAGCAAGGGCGTGCCCAATGGCCATGTGGACGGTGACGTTTCGGCCAGCGGGGAAATGGAGTTCGACACATTCAACTTTAACCTGCTGATCGAGGCCGCACGCTCTGTCGGTAGCTTTCGCAAGCTTGAGCCGTTCGACACCGTATTTTTTGCCAAGGCGGGCGACGAAGAGCTGCGCGTGGAGGCGTTTGGCTGCAAGTTGCGGGTTTCCAGCCTGCTCAATGTCGACCCCAAAGGCGGCGAGAAATCCAAGCACAAGGTGCCGTTTGACGTCACCAGCCCGGACTTTATCCGCATCAACGGCGTGCCGTATCTGGATGCCTCCGAGATCGAGGGCTTGAGCTGATGGTATGCCCGTTCGATCGCGCCCAGGCGCTGGAGCAACGTCAGCGCGACCAGGCGATTGCCGCCCAGTTGGCCCAGCCGCGCCCGATCGGGCCAAGCCGTAGCGCATGCCTGGACTGTGACGGCGCAATCCCTGCAGCACGCCAGGCACTGGGCGGGATCCTGCGTTGCGTGCCATGCCAGACCATTTTTGAGAAAGGAGTTCTCCGATGAGCACGAATCAGGCCGCTCAGGACACTGCCATTGCATTTGCAAAGGTGGCTCCGGCCATCGGCGTGACTGCTACCGGCGCAACAGGGGCAGTCGATTGGCCGACCGTAGCCTACATGCTGACTGCACTCTTCACGTTGCTGCAGATTCTGTTGTTGGTGCCCAAATACCGCCAAATGCTGCGCGACTGGAAGGGCAAGTGATGAACCTGCGTAACAAGATCGCCATTGGCGCGCTAACAGGCGTGCTGGGCATGACCGGCGCACTGGTCACCTGGTTTGAGGGCCGCTCACTGGTGGCCTACCTCGACCCGGTGGGTATTCCGACTATCTGTGAAGGCGTCACTCAGGGCGTAAAGCTGGGCGATCGGGCCACACCGGCGCAGTGCGACCAGCTGCTGCAGCGTGAATTGGGTATCGCATTGACCGCGGTTGATCGCCAGGTTCGCGTGCCGCTGCCAGATACGCGCCGCGCTGCCCTGGGATCCTTTGTTTACAACGTCGGTGAGGGGCAGTTTTCCAGCTCGACACTGCTGCGCCTGCTGAATGCCGGTGACGCCCGGGGCGCTTGCGCCCAGCTATCGCGCTGGATCTATGCGGGCGGCAAACAACTGGCCGGGTTGGTCAATCGTCGCGCCGCCGAGCGTGAGTTGTGCGAGGAGGGTTTGTGATGCAGCTCGATGGCTTTCTCCTCGTGGTGCTGGGCCTGGTTGCGTGGGTCTACATCCACTTCCTCGAAGAGCAACGCGACACCGCACGCAGTGAGCGCGACAGCGCCTACTCCGAAGTTGTCGACCTGCGCGAAGCAGCCCGTATTAGCGGCGAAATGCTGGCCGACCGCGACGAAAACGACCGCACCCGAACCAAGGCTCTTAACCATGCACTTTCTGAAATCAATGACCTGCGCCGTGCTGTTGATGGTGGCGGTAAGCGGCTGCTCGTTAAAGCCACCTGCAGCACCCCAAAGCCCGACCAGACCGGCTCCGGCAGCGTGGTTGATGCAGGACCCGCCGAACTCGCAGCAGACGCTCGATCGGATTATTTCACCCTCCGAAATCAACTCGCCCTGAGTCACGAAATGATTCTGGGCCTGCAAGACCACGTTCGCAGGATCTGCCTGCGCTAACCGTTACCCCAACCCTTGAATGGATATACCCAATGACTGACCGCCGCGATATCACCCTGGAAGTAGGCGACAAGGAATTCACCTTCACCCTGACCCCGCAGGACGTGACCAAGTACTTCAACAGCCTGACCCAGAACAACAAGGTGGCCCCGGCCAATAACCTGCTGGTCAACACCGTCGACCAGCAGGAACGCGCCACGCTGAAGCCCCTGCTGAGCAACCCGGCGATGGTCCTGCAGTTGGCCGGTGCGCTGCTTGAAGAGTACGCGCCGGACGTTGAGATCATCGTAAAAAAGCACTCCAGCACGCTGAGCGCCTGAGCGAAGACGGATTGGGTCAGTTGATGGCCCTGACCACTCGCTGGCTGCCCGGAGCTGAGCCCTCGATCGAGAACATGGGCACGGCCAAGTGGTTGGAAGACGAACACTGGAAACGCATGGAAATCGCGGTGGCCAACGGCATCGCCTATGCACTGAACGGATAACGACACATGGCAGATCGCAGCGCCCGCCTGGCCTTTATCTTGAGCCTGACCGACAAGATCACCGCGCCGCTTGGCCGGGTGAAAACCAGCTTTTCGGACTTGGCAGAGCAGGGCCAAAACAACATCAAAACCATCGGCCTTGGGCTGGGTGGTTTGGTGGGCGCGGGTGTGGCGATTAAACAGTCCCTGGAGCCGGCGCTGGAGATGAACCGCGCCCTGGGCGAAGTTCGCTCCCTGGGCGTGGCCGAGGACGCGCTGGATGCGCTCAACCGCAAGTCGCTGGAATTCTCGGTGGCCTACGGTGAGAACTCCCGGGATTTTGTGGCCTCGGCGTACAGCATTGAGGGCGCTATCAAGGGCTTGAGCGGCAGCCAGCTGGCGACCTTTACCAACACCAGCAACCTGTTGGCCAAGGCCACCCGAACTGACGCCGACACCATGGGCGCCTATGTGGGCACCATGTACAACCTGTTCAAAGACCAGGCCGATGCCATGGGCAAAAGCCAGTGGGTCGAGATGATGGGCGGGCAAACCGCTCTGGCGGTGCAGTTGTTCCGCACCGACGGCGCCCAGCTCAAGGATGCTTTCAAAGAGTTCGGCGCCATTGCCACCACTGCAGGTGTCGATATCGCCGAGCAGTTCGCGGTGATTGGCTCGCTCAGCAGCACCATGGAAGGTGGCGATGCCGGCGGCATGTACAAGGCCCTGTTTGAAAACATCGGCGCCGCCTCGGACAAGCTGGGGATCAAGTTCACAGATCAGAACGGCAAGCTGATGCCGATGCTCGACATCCTGGACAAGCTGCAGGGCAAGTTTGGCGGCCTGACCACTGCTGCCAGTGGCACTGCGTTGACGGAGGCCTTTGGTGGCGAGGGCGCGCGGGTAATTGGCGCACTGGCCAAGGACACCGGACGGCTGCGCAATGGCCTGGACCAGTTGGGCAAAGTCCGGGGTCTGGAGAGCGCGCAGAAGATGGCCCAGGCCATGGTCGATCCGTGGCAGCAGTTCGGCGCCACTGTGCAGGCGCTGCGTATTGCCTTCGGCCAGGCCTTGATTCCGATACTGGGGCCGCTGATGGCCAAGCTGACCGGCGTGGCGCAGACCCTCACACGCTGGTCGCAGCTTTTCCCCAACATCACCCGGGTGATCAGCATCGCTTCGCTGACCGTCCTTGGCATCACGGCGGCTATGTCCGCGCTGACGCTGGTGGTGGGCCTGAGCAAGATGGTCTGGCTGGGCATGATCACCGTCTGGAAAGTCTTGACCTGGACGGGATTCAAGAGCATTGCGATGTTCCTGGTCCACCTGGTTGTCGCGGCCAATTTCATCCTGACCATGGTGGCCATGGTCGCGTGGTTTGGCATCGTTCGCGGCGCCATGCTGTTGTGGCAGGGCGCGATCTGGCTGGTCAACACCGCGCTGCTGGCCAACCCCATCACCTGGGTGGTGGTCGGGGTTGTCGCGCTGATCGCGGCGGTGGTGGCTGCCGTTTACTACTGGGATGAATGGACCTCGGCACTGCTCAACAGCGAGGCGTTCAAGTGGGTCTGCGACCAGCTCAGCGCGTTGTCGGACTGGTTTAACTCCATGGGAGGTTGGTCGGGCATGGCGAAAGCCGCCTGGGACGGCATCGCCAACGTCTTTAACCAGGCCATCAACGGCCTGATTGAGATGATGAACAAGATCCCGGGCGTGAATATCGAAACCCGCTTTGGCGATCTGCCCCAAGTGCCCGGCGCCGAAGCGGCCATAAGGGCGGCCGACACCGCCAGTTCGGCGCAGAAAGCCCAGCAGACCATCAACTCGGCCATTCCCAGCCTTTCACCGTCGCGGCCTTCGGCGGTGCCCCGGGGCGGCTTGCTAACCAGCATTCAGAACACCAGCAGTCAGGACAAGGCCATGCGTGTGGAGAAGGTCGAGATCCACACGGCCAAGCCCATGAGCCCGCTGGAGATGGAAAACATGATGGCCATGGCGGTGGGCGGATGAGCCTCTATATCGATCTTTTGATCACCCATAACGACCTGACCCTGGATCCCTCAAACCAGCCCTTGCTGGTGGACGATCGGAGCAGCATCGCCCAGGACATCGGCCACATGATCCGCGAAAGCGGGTTGCTGGTGACCCTGGTGGCCGAGCGCGATCGCTTCCGCCGAGCCGACTGCATTCAGCAACTTGAGCTGTTGGTGGAGGCTGATGTGCGCCTGGTACCGGGCACTGTGCAAATCCTTGAAGAGGGCAAGGGCAGGTACCTGTTGGTGGCCAAAACCGTTGAATTTGGATCTGTTGAGGTAACGCTGTGAGTGATGTGGATTTTAAAAAGGCGCTGAGTGACGCCGGGATACCGACCACAGAGGCCAAGCTGCGGGCGGCCTGGGAGCTGGAAGTGGTCGCCCAGGGCAGCAAGTTGAGCAATACCAGTGCCTGGTCACCGTTCTGGCGGGTGATCACCGCACTGGTGACCAAGCCCGTGATGTGGCTGATCGACTTTATCGCCGGCACCGTGTTGCCGAATTTTTTCGTCAAGACTGCCAACGGTGCCTGGCTGGATATGTTGGCCTGGGCGGTCAACGTCACCCGCAAGCCTGCGACCAAGGCCGAGGGCTTGCTGCTGTTCACCCGCAGCGCCCTGGCCGGTTTGCTGGAAGTGCCCGCCGGTACACGCGTGCAGTCGATTGCGATCAACGGCAACGTGTACGAACTGGTGACTGTGGCAGCGGCCAGCTTTGCCGATGGCGAGTCACAGATTCGCGTACTGGCCCGCGCCAAGCAGGCGGGCAGCGGTTTTAACCTGGCCCCGGGTTACTTTTCGATTTTGCCGGAGCCGGTGCCCGGGGTGGTGCAGGTGGTGAACGCTGATGGTTGGCTGAGCCAACCCGGTGCCGACACCGAGCCCGACGACGAGTTGCGCTTGCGCACCCGCAATCAGTTCTCGGCGGTCAACCAGTGGCACACCGATGCAGTCTATCGCGCCATGATCTCGGTCTTCCCGGGCGTGCAGCCGGATGGCGTTTACTTTGAGCACAACGCGCCCCGGGGCCCCGGCAGTGCCAACGCCTTTGTGCTGTTTGAAGCCGACTCGCCGGCGGACACCTTTCTGGCCGAGATCAACAGCTATATCCGTGACCAGGGCAACCATGGCCATGGTGATGACCTGCTGGTACTGGAGATGCCCGCCACGCTGCACACCGTGCGGATAACCGTCTGGCCAAAGGCCGAAGTCGGCGCCGAACGCTGGCCAGCGCTGAAATCTGATATCGAGCTGTTTATCCGTGCGGCTTTCCGCGAGAGCACGGCCAGCGACTACCAGCCAACGCTGACCCATCCGCAGTCGCGCTTTTCTTTCAGTCGCCTGGGCGAGGAACTGCACCAACAATTCTCCGGTATTGAGTCGCTGCACTTCGATGACGCCGACATCTTGTCAGAGCTGACCATCCCACGCCTGTCCGGGGTTGAGGTGGAGCTGAATGCTTAAGTTGAGCCTGCCTTTTTGGCTTGACGGCCCGGAGCTGGCCAAGCTCAAAGCCGCCGCGCAAGCCTGGTGGGGCAAGGCCGAGAACTGGCTGAACTGGCCGCTCCTGCAGATGGACGCCGAAACCTGCCACTTGAGCGTCCTCGATCTGCTGGCCTGGCAGCGTGACATTCAGCGCTTCCACGGTGAGCCGGAAAAGCTGTACCGCCGACGGGTGAAATTCGCCTTTATCAATGCCGTGGACGCTGGCAGCACGTCCGGCATGGTCCGCATCTTTGAACGCCTGGGCGTGGGCTATGTAGAGATCCAGGAGCGCTTGCCGGGTTTGGATTGGGACGTGGTGCTGCTGCACTTGTCCGACACGCAACTGAGCGAAAACCCGGTATTGCTGCGTGTGCTGATGCAGCAATACGGCCGCACCTGTCGCCGGTACGACTTTGTGACCATCACTCCGGTGAAATTGAATATTGGCGTGGCCGACTTTAACGATGATCAGCAGACCCTGATAGCCACGCTGGACGACAGCGCAAGCCGCCTGGTCGTGATCAACGAGCTCGCAATCCTCACCTTTTTGAACCCACTTTAGGAGCCCCCATGGGAGCTAGCATTACCCTTGCCGGCGAGAGTCTGATTGCCCAAAAGCAGGGTGCCGGGGAGACGCTCGACATTGCGCGCTTCGTTCTGGCCCTTGTTCCAGGCCTGGATCCTAACGCTCCGGTTGATCGCGCCGCTGGCAAGCCGCCTGCAGCCCAAATTGTTTACATCAAGGCCTACGACCGCAAAGGCTACGTCAGCCCCAATCAGGTGATTTACAGCCTGATGGTGGGCTCTGACGTGGGTGACTGGGACTTTAACTGGATCGGCCTGGAAGCCGCTGAGGGCGTGCTGCTGGCTGTGGCCACCGTGCCGGTGCAGCAGAAGCGCAAAAATATCCCGCCGCTGCAGATCGGTAACAACGTCACCCGCAACTTTCTGGTGGAGTTTAACGGCGCCCAGGCGCTGACCGGCGTTACGGTCGATGCCAGTACCTGGCAGCACGACTTTACGGTGCGCTTGAACGGTATCGATCTGCGCGAGCGTTTGAGCAACCGTGACGTGTTTGGCCGGGTCTGTTTCCTGGCTGACAGCCTGCAGATGGAGCGCAGCTTCGGGTTGTACCAGGTCAAAGCGGGTATTGCTTATGTGGAGGGTATCCGCGTCCAGTTGGACCAGCCCGTCCAGGCGCAATTCCCGGCGCTGCCGGCCAAAGCCTGGCTGGACGTCGCACTAGCCCGGGAAGGCAACGAAACTGTTGCCACTTGGAAAGTGGTCTTTGGTGAAGCCCTGGTGGACTACGTGGACAGCAACGGTACCGCCCATTACCTGGTGGAACTGGCCAGCGTCAAAGTAGCGGGGGATATCACCGATCTGCGCGCCGTCGAGCCGATCACCGGCGCCCTGGTCAAACAGTATGCGTTGCGCAATGGCGACTATCTGCACCTGCGTGCTCGGGGCACCCAGAAAGAAGATGTTGGCCTCAGTGAACTGCCCAACGCCAAAAGCGACGATCCGACCACCGACAGCAGCGAGATCCTGGCCACCACCAAGGCGCTCAACTCCCTGCGTAAAAGCATCGCGGACTCAGAAGTCGGCCGCATCGGTACGTTTGCCATGGCCACGCCACCACCAGGCTGGTTTAGGGCCAATGGTGCAGCGGTCTCGCGCACGGTCTACGCCGCGCTGTTCGCCAAGATCGGCATCACCTACGGCGCCGGGGATGGCGTCAGCACTTTCAACTTGCCTGATCCTCGGGGCAAGTTTGTCCGTATCTGGGATGGCGGCAAGGGCATAGATGTTGGTCGGGGTCTGGGCAGTGATCAGGGGCAATCCATTCAAACCCACGGTCACGAGGCAACGACTGGCGCCGCCGGAGCGCACACGCCCACCGCGACCATGGATGAAGACGGTGAGCACACTCACCTAATCGACAAATCCCCTGGCAGTAACAACACCCCGGGCCCTTATCTCAGCCCGGCCAACGCTGCCGGCAGTAAGGCAACCAGCGACGCCGCCGGCAAGCACCGACACAAAATCGCCGTCAATCCGGTACCCGACCACGCTCACCCGGTCACGGTGAACCCCACCGGCGGCGCCGAGACGCGGCCAGCCAACATCGCCTTCCTTGCCTGCATCAAGTACTGAGACCGCCATGGACACCAAAGTCGTTTATCAAACCGATCACCTGGGCATCTACACCGGCAAGACCGTGGCCGATCGTTCGCCGCTGGAACCTGATGTGTGGCTGATCCCGGGCGGTTGCGTGGAAGTGGCGCCGCCGCCGGTACCGGCCAAAAAGGCCGCGCTGTGGAATGGCCGCAAATGGCAGTTGGTCGACTCCTATCAGGGGCTGACGGTTTACAACACCGCAACCCGTGCGCCGATGGTGATCGAGCACGCCGGTGCGCTGCCGGTTGGCTACACCCTGGAAGTGCCGGCCCCAGGCCAGATTTGGGGTAAGGGCCATTGGGTCGATGACATACCGACTGTGCTTGAGCTGCGCTACACGGTGCAACTGGCGGCGGTCAACAAAGCCTGCCTGCAGGAGATTACCGGCGGATTCTGGTCGGCGGCGTTGGGTGATCGTTTTTTCTACGAATCCCAAATCGAAGACCAGTTGAACCTGACCGGTTTGATCCTGCGCGGCCTTGGCGGCGGCTACGTCTGCCGTGATGGTTCTGGGGTAACTGACTTTCAGGATCACACCAGCGATCAGTTGCTGCAGGTGGGCAATGAATTCACCAGCTTCAAGCTGCAGCGCCTGCGCAAGGCCAATGAACTCAAGCAAGCCTTGGCAGCGGCGCGGGCAGCTGCGGATCTGGACGCCCTCAACGCTGTGTCGTGGGAGTCCGCGCCGGTATGAATTGGGTACCCATCACCCTGCGCTGGCCGGAGCAGTCCACCCAGTGGCTGAGCAACCTCGATGTTGCCAAGGGCTTGGCCAGCAGCGAGCTGGCCAGCACCGGGCAACGTCTTGAAGGTCTGGCTGATTTGGCCACGACTTCACCGGGGCCGGTCGGCGCCGCTGCAGAAGCCGCCGTCGCCGCTGGTCGTGCCGGTCTGGCCGATGCCATGGGCGAAGTACCGGCCTGCCTGGTGGTTACGCCGTTTCAAAGTGGAGTGGGGCAGGGGCGCGGCTATCAGCGCTACCTGTCGGCTCCCAACTTGCTGCAGCAACTGGGCGAGAAGCTGGAAGACAGCGGCGACGACAGCCGCCCGGCGGGCTCGCAATACGCCCTGGTGGTGATGTTCCTGGGCACTCGCTACGACAAGTTCGCCGCGACCTTGGCCCGGTTCAATGCCGTGCTGCCTATGCCCGACCTGCAGCGCGCCGAACGTCGGGCGAAAAACCTGTTCGCGCTCGATGCTGAAAAGTGGGAGCTGCCCACCGCCGGCACACTGCCGCGCTGGGGAGCGTTGCCGCTGGAACGTTGCACTATGACCAAGGCCGCCACCCAGGCCCTGAACAGCCAGCTGTCGGCACTGGAGAGCTACGCCGACAGCTCGCCCATGGCTGACCTGGCCAAGATGGTCACCCGCAAAGCCAGCCAGGCGCAGGCGCAAAAACTGGCCGACCTTAAATCGATGTTCGCCGGCACCGCCGCTGACGACAGCATGCGCGCGCGGCTGATTGGCCCGGGCAATGCCGCCGAGTTGCGCCGGCAACTGCTGCAGGGCGATGCACCTGGTCATGAGTGGGGATTGTCTGCTGGGGTGCTGCTGGTCGGCTCTCTGAAAGGACTGAGCTTTGTCCGCGAGCTGGTGGGCCTATGACCTTATTGCTTGATGGCGAACAGGTGCGCGGCAAAAACATCAAGGTTACGGCCAACCTGCGGATCGAAAGCGACGATCTGTCCGGCCAGACCAGCAACACCGACTCCGCACACAAAGGGTTCAAGCCCAAGACCCTGGCGGTCACGCTGCAGATTCCGTTTGTCGACAGCGCATTTTTGCGCAACTTGATGCGCCTGGCGGAAGCGACCGGCAGCGGTGGCCAACTCAAAACTTACCGGGTGGTCAACGACACCGCGTCCGCGTTTGGCGTGCGCCAGGTGGAGTTCACTGACGGCGTCAGCGCCCGCGAAGACGACACGCTACGCGCCTGGCTGGTGCAGTTCACCCTGTCGGAAAAGCTCTCCAACCCCGAGCGGGTCGAGACACGCCGCGCAGGCCAGAGCGTGACCCAGCAAGGCGCCCCGGGGCAATCCGTGACGGGACCAGGTACTGGCGAAAACGGCGAGCCAGGGCAGGAACTGACCGGCTTCGAGTCCACCCTTAAAAAACTGGATAACTACCTGGGCGGTGTCTTGTGAGCATGAAACTGCACAAGGTGCTGACCATCGGCGGGGTGGTGTATTCCCTAGTCAGCGATGACGTTCGCCTTGAACTGCGCACCCCGGGCAGGGCCACGCTGACCATTCAGGCAGCGGCACCAGTTAAAGGGCTGGTGACGCTCGATATCGGCTACAACGACAAGCCGCTGCAGCGCCACTTTATTGGCTACGTCGAGCGCTGCACCTCGTCCAACGCAATCGAGCAGGTGCTGTTCTGCCGTGAGCTGGCCGCGATCCTGGCCAACCCGTTGCCGCTCAACCTGCGTCATGCCGATCTGAGCACGGTACTGGCCGAGATCAACCAGAAAACCGGGCTGAGCTTTCGCGTTCCGGACAAGGCTTACGCCAAGGTCAAAGCCCCGTTTTTTTACAACCTGGCCGCTGGCTACCAGGCCATGGACAGCTTGCCTCGGGTTTTCGGCATCCCTGACTTTATGTGGCAGCAGCAGGGCGACGGCGAAGTGTTTGTGGGCAGTTGGGCCGACAGCTTTTTTGGAGCTCGATCGCCGCTGCAACTGCCGGTCGAGCTGTTCAGCGACTACCAGAACAACCAGAGCGCAATGATCGCGGCCCTTCCCGGGTTGCGACCAGGTGCATCCATTAACCAAGGCGAGCGCATCACCCAGGTGACGCTCACCGGCAACCAAATGGCGATCCGATGGAAGACGCAATCCGCCGCAGTGTAGAGCGGCAATTCCCCGAACTCACCGGCGGTTATCACTTGCCGCGCTTTGCCCGGGTCGTTGGTGTGGCTGATGCCCCGGCCGGTGCCGGCATCTGCGATGACTTCCGCCCGCGCTTTGCGGTGGACGTCGCAATACTGATGGAAGACGGCGAGCCTGACCCGGCATTGCCTGTGCTGGCCGGGGTGCCGCTGCCAATGCCCATGGGCGGTGACGAGATGGGCTTTTTCGCCTTCCCGGAAGAGGGCACCCAGGTGGTCGTGTGTTTCGCCTACGGCCTGCCGAACAAACCGTACATCCAAACGATTTTGCCGCACGGCCTGAGCCTGCCGAAAGTGCCCAAGGGCGACCAGGTGTGGCAGCACAGTGAAGCCGCGCAGCAACGCGTCGACGTGGACGGCAACTGGCTGCGCCAGACCGAAGGCCGGATCCGTGACAAGTCGATCGAGCGGGATGTTGAAAGCCTGACTAATACCGAACGCCACCAGAGCAGCACGGTGGATGTTGACGACCATTCGACTGAGTCAGTCGGGGGGATCAAAACGATCGAAGCGATCGGCGCGCTCAAGCTGTTATCGGGTGGTTCGGCGAGCCTAGCCGCACTGGACGACTTGCACCTGGCCAGCGGTCGCGACCTCAACCAGGTCGTGGCTAAAAAACTCAACCTGAGCGTGGGCGGCGAGCTACTGGAACGGATCATGGGCGCCCGAAAAAGTGTGGCTCCCACCAACTGGATCGGTTCTGAGAACGTGAACGTGCTGCAGGTGCTGTGTGACGTGATCGATCTGTTGATCCAGATGAATACCGATATTGCTGGCCACCAGCACGCATCGAGCCCAGTCCCCACTAGCGCGGCGCAGTTCACCGCTCATGCCGGTACCGGCGCACAACTTTCTGGGCAGTTGAAGCCCATTACCGGAGCCTAATTTGGAACTCAAGAATTTCTTTGCCCAGGACGAAGCGGGGAACATCCTCAGCGCGGCAACCTGCTATCTGTATGAGCGAGGTACTGAGAGCCTGGTAGAGGTTCTGCAAGGCGCTAATGGCTTGGCGTTGGACAATCCTTTTGTGTCCGATCAACAAGGCCTGGTTCAGTTTGCCGCACCCAATGGGATTTATGACCTGCGGGTAGTAAAGGGCACTCGGGATTATCGGCTTCGCATGCAATGTAATGATGTGACAGAGATCTCGGATGAGGTTGAGAGCGCTGTCAGGACGCTTGAGATGTCGATGGCCAACCCCATAGACCCTAACAAAGGGACGGGGATGATTGGGTTTAACAATGGCACCCCAGGGGCTGTTGGGCGGACCTTGCACAACAAGCTAGCAGGCGAGCACGTTAGCATCGTTGACTTTGGGGCCATCCCTGGCGGCGCAGTAGGGGTGAACTCGTCGCGCAATGCCCTGGCTATCATGCGCGCAATACAACATGTGTACGCCAAAGGTGGCGGCTCCGTCCTGGTGCCTGCAACCGCAGAAAAATTCAGGACCAACTACCCGCCATTCGTGATGGATCGAGTTGAATTTTATGGAGAGGGCCCAGGCTCGGGCATTATTTTCGAAGATCCCGTGTTTTCAAAAGGACGAGGCGGAATCGTGATTGGCTCCAGCCTTGAGGCTAACCGGAGTAAGGCGCTGGCTGCGTATGACGCCGGAACCTTCCCCGGTGTGCCCATTGTAAACCCGTCCTATGCCAACCTCCCATTTGGCACATTCCTGCGCGATAATCCTTCGAAGGTCGAAACGCGCGATGCCTGCGTGCACGACCTGTACCTGGTTGCCGAGTTCAGCAGTCCAACTGGATGGGGCGGGTACGGTATCAACTTTGTAAATGCCTGGAACTGCCACGCCTGGAACATATGGGGCGAAGGCTGGACCCAACTAATCGGAATGGGGTCAGACGTCGCCCCGGAAACACCTTCTAACCATATGTGCACGGCCCGCGACTACCACGTTATCCGTCCTGACCCATACCGCGCGTATTACGCGCTTGGATTTATGGCTAACTCTACAAACTGCTTTATGGTTAATCAGTATCAACACGCACCATGTACTGAAACGTGGGAAAGTATTGGTAAAGAAGGTAACGGCATCGCGGCAAACATGTGCGAAAACAGCGGTATTTTCGGAGTGCATATTCCGAATCTCGGGCGTGTTGTTGGTGGGTCAAGCGCCGGCGTGTACATCGCAGACTGCAAGGATTTTGACGTAGACCGTGTGTCCGTAGGTAATGCGCAGCGTGCGGTTCAGACATTCTTCTTCAGATCGGCTGGAGATCCGGATAGACCTGTTCGTGTCGGGCCATCTATCGTAGGGAAAAATTGTGAGTCTGTCCTCTCATTAGGATCAAAATACGTACATGCTGCGGGCTTCCAAAATATAGGGTCTTCAGCAGACTTAAACCTTTACAACTCTAACGTGACGGGTTGTGTAGTGAAAGGGCCTGTTAAAACCATAACTTATGGCTCTGGTTGGGCTGACTATCAGTTTTTAGACAATAACTCGATTCAAGGGTGGGAGCGTAAGACGGTTGTATTGCGGCCTATCGATATTTTGATGAACGATAAATCCGATCTGGCGAGTTGGGATCTTAATAAGTCTGTGATGGCGAAGCTTGGAGTCAGTCTTAAGTTTCTCTGGAAAATTCCGTCCCATTTCAATGCGGTGCGTCACTTTAGGATGCACATCACATATGCAAACAATGCCTCCGCACAAGGGACAAACGTTATAATGCAGATCCGCCGGATGTCCGGTTTTAACGGCAACGTCGGCGAAGCCGCGATTATCGAGCAAACGCTATCCGACACGGCGACGAATACCACGACCCTAGGCTCTGTACGTAAAGTATTGTCGCAAGCACCGCATAGCGCAGGCCAATGAGACCATCGCCGCAAAACTTG